>DMJJ01000309.1:0-2988 GCA_003452185.1 Verrucomicrobiales bacterium
CCCCCTCGGTCTACGCCGCCACCCTCGTGCCGATCCTGCAGTCCACCGGCCTCCGGGTGCTGCTGGAACCGGGGCGGTTCATCGTCGGGAATGCCGGGATCCTCGTCACCCGCGTCGAGTACGTGAAGCGCACCGGCAAGAAGAACTTCGTCATCGTGGACGCCGCGATGAACGACCTGATCCGGCCCGCCTTCTACGACTCCTATCATGAGATCGTCCCGCTGAGCACCCGTGGCGGGGCGCGCATCAGCAGCGACGTCGTCGGCCCGATCTGCGAGTCGGGGGATTACTTCGCCAAGGACCGATCCCTCCCGAAGCTTGGGGAAGGGGACTGCATCGCGCTCCTGAGCGCCGGGGCCTACGGCTCCGTGATGGGATCCAACTACAACTCCCGTCCCCTCGCGGCCGAGGTTCTGGTCCACGGGACCCAGTCCGCCCTTGTCCGGGAGCGACAGGACGTGCAGGAAATCTGGAGCGGGGAGCGCCTTCCGGCGTGGCTGAAATAGGGGCCGCCGCCACCTGAAAAGCTGGCCAAATCCATTACAAACTTGTAATGAACCACCCCCTTTACAACCGGCCTTTCACGCGATAAATCCTTTGGCCGTTTCATTCGGACTGGGCTGACACATGATCAAAGTCGAGAATCTAAAGAAGTCCTTCGGCGCAAAACGCGCGGTGGATGGCGTCTCGTTCACGGTGGAGCGGGGCGAAGTGCTCGGTTTCCTCGGGCCCAATGGCGCCGGGAAATCCACCACCATGCGGATGGTCACCGGATTCATCCCGCCGTCGGAAGGAACCGTCACCGTTGGGGGCTTCGACATGGTCGAGCACCCGATTCCTGCCAAGAAGCTGATCGGGTACCTTCCCGAGAACGCCCCGGCCTACACCGACATGACGGTGCATGGGTTTCTCGCCTTCGCGGCCGAGATCCGTGGCCTGACGGGGGATGCCCGCAACCGGGCGATCCACCGGGTCGTGGAGATGTGTTTCCTTGAGTCGGTGCTCCACCAGAGCGTCGACACCCTCTCCAAGGGGTATCGCCACCGGACCTGCTTCGCCCAGTCGATCATCCACGATCCCGATGTCCTGGTGCTGGACGAGCCGACCGACGGCCTCGACCCCAACCAGAAGCACGAGGTGCGCAGCCTGATCCGCCGCATGGGCGAGAAGAAGGCGATCATCTTCTCCACCCACATCCTTGAGGAGGTGGACGCGGTCTGCTCCCGGGCGATCATCATCGACAGCGGCAAGATCGTCGCCAACGGGACGCCGGCGGAGCTCCGGTCCCGCTCCGAGCTCGCCGGAGCGGTCTCGCTCCGGGTCGTCGACGCAAACGCCGCCGCGGTCCGGGAGAGGCTCTCCGGGCTCTCCGGGGTCCGGAAGGTCAACATCGTGCAGGAGGGATCCGGGTCGGCCTGGGTTCGGGCGTATCCCGAGAACAAGACCCTCAACGGAGCCCTGGCCCGCGAGATCGCACAGGCGGCTGTCCGGGAGGGGTGGAAGGTCGAGGACCTTCACACCGAGGAGGGCCGCCTCGATGAGGTCTTCCGCAGCATCACGAGTGTCGATACCAGCAAGCAGAAGGAGACGCAGTCATGAGCAGCCTCAGCGCCATCAGAACCATCGCCAAGCGGGAGCTGGCCTCCTACTTCACCTCGCCGGTGGCCTACGTGTTCATCGTCATCTTCCTCGTCCTGTCGGGGGCGTTCACCTTCCTTCTCGGGGGCTTCTTCGAGCGGGGGGAGGCTTCCCTTGTGCGTCCCTTCTTTGACTGGCATCCCTGGCTCTACCTCTTCCTCGTCCCGGCCGCCGGCATGCGGGTCTGGTCCGAGGAGCGACGCCTCGGCACGCTGGAGCTTCTCCTCACGATGCCCGTCACCCCCTGGCAGGCCATCGTCGGAAAGTTCCTCGCCTCGTGGCTCTTCCTGGCGATCGCCCTGTTCCTGACCTTCCCCACCGTCCTGACGGTGAAGTACCTCGGCAGCCCCGACATGGGGACGATCTTCTCGGGCTACGTCGGGAGCTTCCTCTTGGCAGGGGCCTACCTGTCGGTCACCTGCATGACGTCGGCCATGACCCGGAACCAGGTGATCAGCTTCATCCTCTCGGTGGTGATCTGCTTCTTCCTCATCGCCGTCGGCTGGACGCCGGTCACGGAATTCCTGGGTCGAATGCTTCCTGAGCGGCTGGTCGACCTCGTTGCGACGTTCAGCGTGCTGCCGCATTTTGCCGGGTTCCAGCGCGGGGTGCTCGACAGCCGGGACCTTGTCTTTTTCCTCTCGATCGTCGGATTCGCCCTCTTTTGCACCGGGGTGATCATCCGCAACATCCGCTCCGGCAACTGAGCCTGACTCGAGAATCCCAACCCCCCTTTTCCCATCCCATGAACAAGAAACAGACCGAGAAGCTCCTGTTCTCCGTGGCGGGCGTCCTGATCATGGCCGTGATCGTCGTCGCGGCCAACGTGATCCTCGGGTTTGCCAAGACCCGCATCGACCTGACTGCCGAGCGGCTCTTCACCCTGTCTGACGGGACGAAGAAGATCCTGGACCAGCTCGCCGCCCAGAACCAGTACGCCGAGATCCGCTTCTACTTCAGCAACGAGCGGGACGTCCATCCCGTGATCAAGAACTACGGGCAGCGGGTGGAGGATCTCCTCAACGAGCTGCGGGTCTACTCCCGCGGCCGCATCGACATCAAGAAGCTCAATCCCCAGCCCGACTCCGACGAGCAGGATGCCGCCCGCCTCGACGGCGTGGAGGGGCAGCCGATCCAGGCCGGCGAGGAGGTTTATCTGGGGCTGGCCGTGAGCATCGCCCCGGAGAAGGTCGCCATCCCGTTCCTCGACCCGCAGCGGGAGACCCTGCTCGAGTACGACATCGTCCGCGCCCTCTCCCAGGTGATGAGCTCCAAGAAGGCGACCATCGGGGTGATGACCCCGCTCCCGGTCTTTGGCCAGGAGATGAACCCGATGATGATGCGCATGGG
>DMJJ01000309.1:3124-3282 GCA_003452185.1 Verrucomicrobiales bacterium
GCGATTGACCAGTTCATTTTGCGCGGCGGCAAACTGGTGGCTCTGCTCGATCCGAATTGCCTGGCCGATCCGAACAAGCAGAACCCCCAGATGGGCTTTGCCATGCCGGGCGGTCCGTCGAACCTCGACAAGCTCCTCAAGGCCTGGGGCATCACCTT
>DMJJ01000309.1:3349-3990 GCA_003452185.1 Verrucomicrobiales bacterium
CCGATGGACTCCGAGACCATCGATCCCGAGATCAAGGTTCTCCTGGTGATCCACCCGAAGGAGATCACCGACAAGGCCCAGTTCGCGATCGACCAGTTCGTGCTCCGGGGCGGCAAGCTCATCGCGTTCCTCGACGCCATGTCGCTGGTCGACAAGCCGGCCAACCCCCAGAACCCGATGATGGCCAACCTGCCGGGCGGGCCCTCCTCGCTCGACAAGCTACTCAAGGCCTGGGGCATCACCTTTGAGAACACGAAGGTCATCGCCGACATGACCTATTCGACCATGCTGAGCCGTGGCGCGCGGGGCGGCGGCGAGAAGGTGCCGACGTTCCTGACCGTGAACGAGACCGGCATCGAGAAGAACGACATCCTGACGAGCCAGCTGAAAAAGGTGATGATTCCCTTCGGCGGGGCGTTCTCCGGCACCCCGGCCCCGGGGCTCAAGCAGACGATCCTGCTCCAGACCACCGCCGACTCCCAGTTCGTCGACGGGATGCAGGCCCAGTTCAGCAGCAAGGACATCATCGAGAAGTTCCAATCCTCCGGCTCCAAGCACACCCTGGCCATGCGTCTCGAGGGGAAGTTCAAGACGGCGTTCCCCGACGGGAAGCCCGCTGCCGCCGCTCCGGACAAGAAGGA
>DMJJ01000563.1 GCA_003452185.1 Verrucomicrobiales bacterium
GCCAGGTTGGCGGCGAGAATGAGGGTGGCGCTCGCCCCCACTCCGGTGTTGGGGCGATCGATCCGCTCGATGGTCGCAAACTCGGCACCGGCGGCCCCCAGCACCCAGACCTGGTCACCGGGCTCGAACGGGGAGTCGACCGAGACCTGAATCCGGTTCCTCGCGGCTGCCGTGGTGGGGTCGAAGAGAGCGGTCAGGGCTCCCTGGTTGGGAGTGATCAGAGCGGCGTAGACGGCATACGGGGCTGCCGAGCTGACACTGAGCAGGATCCGCTCGGCAATCGAGGTCGCTGCCGCAGGGATCGCGACGCCCCCGGCACTGGTCCAGTTCAGCCCTCCGTCCGCGGTGTGGTAGACACCGTTGTCAGGACCGGCATTCACAAGGGCGACGTAGAAGCTCTTGCCCGTCGCATCCGAGGGGTCGAGCTTGATGTCAGTCACCGTGCCGGCCGGCAGGCCATTGTTCTCCCCCGCATCATCCGGGCCGTTCTTACGGTCGTTGTCCAGACCATCCAGGAAGTTGCCGGAGACTTTTCCAAACACCCCGTTCCCGCCATCCGTGCTCTGCATCAACCCGCCCATGATTTGGCCGGCCGCGGGCCCAAACGGGGTGGCATCGCTTCCCACGAACACCAGACGCCCGGTCCCCTGAACGATGCTGGTCGGCACGATCACATGGATCGAGCGCCCCTGATCCGCAAACACGCTGGGGAAGATCTTCCACGTAGCCCCGCCGTCGCTGCTTTTCATCAGCCCGATGGTTCTCCCCCCGGCGCCGGAGCTGCTCGCCTGGCCGGTACCCGCCCAGACAACCTTGGAGTCAACCGGGTCGACGGCGATGGCGGTGACGGAAAGCGACGGGAACTGGTCGGTCAGGGGAGTCCAAGCGGGCCGCTCGGTCGGATCGGCGGCATCCGTCAGACCGTTCCCGTTATTATCGATCCCGTCGGAAGCCCAGTTCGCCTGGGTCGTCTTCCAGATCCCACCCCCGGCAGTGCCTACATAGATGACATTCGAGTCCTTGGGGTCGACGGCAACGGAGGTGATGGCCCCCGACACGGTGTTCGTCGTGATTCCGGACACTTGCCCCCCGTTGACCGCCGTGGGCCCCTGGGCAACCCAGTCCGGCACCCCTTGGGTAAAGACGACTCCCCCCGCGAAACCGGTCGAATTCAGGGAGGCCCCCCCAAGGGCGGCGGTCTGGATCTGGGTGAAGCTGAAGACCTCGGGCCCCCCCGAGGTGGCAATGCTGAGAGTGGTGGCGTTCAGCGTCAGTGCCGAGCCAGTCGACGCCGCCAGGGTGTTCACCCCCGCCCCCCCGGTGAGGCTGACCGTCCCGGCATAGTTCGGGAGGGCCTCGACCGTAATCTTGTCGTCCCCAGGCCCCCCGTCGATCGTCAGGGAGCTGGTCGGATTGCTGAAGGTGTGGGACTCGAACGTGCCATTCTCGCTCTCGATGGTGAGCTGGGCCCCCGTCGGACCATTCCGGAGGCGGATCAGGTCGGCCGACCCGGTCCCGGTGAAGACCCGGTTCGTAACGGTGGTGTTGTCGGTAATCGGCTCCATCCCGGAGTAGGTCACCGTCTGGCCATCGAGGTCGATGAACCCGGAGTCGGGACCGGTCGTCCGGTAAACCACAGTATCGTACGTGGCGTCCGTCAGGATCACGCTGTCAAACCCGCCAACCCCCCCCTGGAGCGCACCACTCAGAATCCCCGCCCCGGAAAGGACAAAGGTATCCTGGTTGCCGTCCGCCCCCACAAGATTCTCAACCCCGACAAAGGAAAGCCCGAGGACGTTTCCCGAATCCCGCCCGGTGACATTCCAGCGGATGCTTCCCGCCGGACCCTGGATGGAGTCGGAGCCCCCTGCCCCGTCAAAGGTGAAAGCGCCCGGGAGACCGGCAGCCAAGGTCGGCAAGTCGGTGGCCAGAAGCAGCAGCGTGTCGGAGCCCGAGCCACCACGGATGGCCAAGCGCTGCAGACCCGCAGCGGGGAGTCCTCCGGCGAGCGTCAGGGAGTGGGAACGGGGGGACGATTCGTTGGCAGCGGTGTCGAGGGTGAGGTCCGTGACACCATGAAGAGAGAGGGACTCAAAGGCAGAGCCGTTGGCCGTGCCGGTGAGCGTAATTTCACCAGAACCAGAACCTGTTATCACGACGGTATCTAGACCGTCGGGTGTGGAAACGAGCGTCTTTCCGTCCGCGGTCTGCACCACACTGCAGCTCGCGAGGGTAGAAGCAGGAGGAGGCGCCGGAGGACCGTTGGCGGCCGCGAGGGAATCCACCAATTGACCCGCCATCGGCCCGTTGGCGGTGTCGGCAGGAGCGCCGGTCGGAGAGGAAATATCCTGAAGGGTGACGATCGACCGCCGGGGTGCGATCCACACGGGAGCCACCTGAGCGGAGGCCAGAGAGGCGTCGGCCGAAGCCGGAGAATCAGAGGTCGCCGGAGAAGGAAGTCCGACCGCAGGATCGGTCACGGCGACCGCCCCGTTTTCCCCAACGGGCCCGGCGACCGTGGAGGGGGCGACAGACACAGGAGGCGTCGATGGGAGGTCGCCAAAGAGGTCCACGGAATCCCCTGCACTCCCCGCACCCCAGGAGGAGGAGTCAGACTGTGACCCGGGGGAGACCTGGATCTGCTCGGACGGCTGACTGAGGGAAGCCGGGAGGGAGTCCACAGCGGACAGCGAGCCGAGCGTTGTGGGGGAGATCGGGACCGGGGAAACGGAAAGCAACACTCGAGGCTCGAGAGCCTCAAGTTCGAATCGGTTTCCGGCGATCTTACTCATACTACCGTGGGCATACGACGTCTCAGGATCCCCCATGAACGAGGAGAGTCCCTAGCCATCACCGCGGAAAGTGCGAACACAGTAAGAGGTTCAGGCTCGAGAAACAAGTCGGATTCGGAGGTGGTGAGGGGTTTTTTTGTGACCTGGATTTGTCCAGGGACAGGACAGGAGAGAGCTCACCCGGTCGAGGGGTGCGGAGGGGATCGGGGAGGAGCCGCCGCACCAATTCCGGCCAGTCGAACCCGCCCGGATCGGGGGACCATCCGACGCAAAGGGGGGCCCCCTCGAGCGGTGCCGGAGGCAGCGAAGGTCACTTGAAATCGAGTCCCCCGGCGGTCGGAAAGTTGCGGGACGCGACGTCTCACGTCGCCCCTGACTCCCCCCCCCATCACCCTCGGTCGATCGGGCTGTCTGGCTCTGGTGAAGTCTTCCCCTTCCCCCCCACCCAACAGGTCGGGGTTCCGGGTTGCCCCGGGGAGTGGCCTGTGGTCTGATGTGCTGAGCTGAGAAACCGTGACAACTCCAACCCCCTCTTCGGACACGATGCCCCAGGGAATCTGCAGTGCCTGCGGATCCCCGCTTCGTGCCGGGGTGGTGTCAGGGCTCTGTCCAGCCTGCCTCCTCAGCCACGCCCTGGACCCTCAGCCGGTGCCCCCCGACGCCGGGAGGCCCCGCCTGATCGGCCCGTTTGAGGTTCTGGAGGAGGTCGCCCGCGGAGGGATGGGAATCATCTACCGGGCCCGGGAAACCCCGCTCAATCGCATCGTGGCCCTCAAGCTCCTCAAGGGGGGGGGATGGGCTACACAGGAGGCGCTGGAACGGTTCCACACCGAAGCCAGGGCCGCCTCCTCCCTCATCCACCCCCACATCGTCCCCGTCTACGCTTTCGGGGAGGCTGATGGCAACTGGTACATCGCCATGCGGCTGATCGAGGGGGGGTCCCTGGCCTCCTGGCGAAGCCGGCGGGGCCGGCTCGGAGCCCAGGTCCCTGAAGAGGGAAGGCAACCCTCCGGAGGGCCCCTGGGTCTTGAGGCCCAGCGGACCGCGGCCCTCATCCTCCGGAAGTTGGCCGAGGCGGTTCATTACGCCCATCAGCATGGCGTCCTTCACCGCGATCTGAAGCCGGAGAACGTGCTGATTGACCCCTCGGGGGAACCGTTCCTGACCGACTTCGGGCTCGCACGGCTCACCGAGGGGGACGCCATGGTCACCGCGTCCCATGCCTCCCTGGGGACCCCGGCGTACCTCGCCCCGGAGGTGGCGCTCCTGGGGGCCGCACGCGCCACCGTGCGAACCGATGTCTACGGGCTGAGTGCCCTGTTCTACGAACTGCTGGTCGGATGCCCCCCATTCACCGCGGCCACCCCGCTGGAAGTGATCCGGCGGGTGACGGACACCGAGCCAACCGCGCCGCGGCGGATTGTGCCGACCTTGGATCGGGACCTGGAAACGATCTGCCTCAAGGGGTTGAAGAAAGACCCGGCGGATCGCTACCCCTCCTGCGAGGCGCTCGCCGCCGACCTCGACCGGTGGCTCAGCGGGGAGCCGATCGAGGCGCGCCCGGCCGGGCCGCTGGAGCGGACGGTCAAATGGGCGAAACGTCGACCGGCGCTGGCCTCCCTCCTAAGCCTTCTCGGAATCTCCCTTCTGGTCAACGCGGTCGGCTCCTGGAAGGTCAGCCACGACCTTCGGGTGGCCGGGGAGCGGCAGCGGCAGTCGCTCGTGGCCCTCAACCATGAGACCGCGAGCCGACTCCTGGCCCAGAACGACCCCGCGGGCGCACTCGCCGCACAGCTCACAACCCTGCGGCTCGATTCCCCCGACCCCGAGAGGGAGCGGATGGACCGATGTCGGCTCGGGCTCCTGATTCCGGAACTCCCAAGGCTTGTGCACGTGTGGAATCACACCGCCGCAGCCAACACCGTGGCCTTCAGCCCCGACGGGCGACAACTCCTCTCGGCCGGCGCCGATGGCACGGCACGGCTCTGGAACCGGGAGTCCGGGACCGCCGGCACCGTGCTCCCCCATCCGCAGGAGGTCGCCCAGGCCCTCTTCAGCCCGGATGGGAAACGGATCCTGACCCTCTGTCGCGACGGGCGTGCCCGTTGCTGGAGCACCGAGGGGGGGGCGCTGCTCAACCCGGGATGGCCCCTGCGGCTCTCGGACTACCACATGCCGGTGAGCCCCGCCGCCTGCTTCAGCCCCGATGGCACGCGGGTGATCGTGCCCACCCCCGGTGGGGTGACCCTCTGGGACGCCGTCACGGGAGGCCCGGTCTACCCGCCGTACGAGGGGGAAGGCCCCTGCAACCAGGCCTCGTTCAGCGCGGATGGATCCAAGGCTCTCTCCGTGCACCAGAACGGCGCCGTCTGCGTCTGGGAGTTCGGTCCCTGGGGGGCTCGACCCGGCCCAAAGCACCGGCATCGCGTGACGGCCCTTTACGGGGCGTTTTCCCCGGATGGACGGCAGGTGGTTTCGGTGGCCGAGGATGCCGCGGCCTTCATCTGGGACCCCCGGACGGGAGAGACCCTGGCCCCGCCCCTACGCCATGAGTCGCAGCTTCGCTTGGCCCAGGCCCTCTACAGCCCCGACGGCCGCTTTCTCATCACCGTCTCGTTCGACAACTCGGTTCGAGTCTGGGATGCCCGCACCGGCACAGAGGTCTCCCGTTTCATCGGTCACCGTCGCGGGGTGACCGTCGCCCGGTGGAGCCCCTCGGGGGACCGGGTTCTCACGGCGAGCTTCGACGGGACCGCACGACTCTGGGACCCTGCGAGCGGGAGCCCCGTCGGCCCCCTGCTCCACCACAGCCGGTACGTCGTCGACGCGGCCTTCTCCCCCGACGGCAGGGAAATCGCAACCGCCTGCCTGGATGGCACCGTCCGTCTATGGGCCCTGGGATCCGGGCCCGCCACGGCGCAGCTGGGCGACCTGCACGGCATCGCCCTGGCGTTCCACAGCCCGGATGGGTCCCTGGTGGCCTGCGATCCCGGGAACGGGAAGCTCCGGGTGTTTCACACCACCGAGGGGCTGGCGCCCGCAGGCCCCGTGCTGCCCCACTCCTCCCCCGTCGCACAGGCTTGCTTCTCCCCCTCGGGTGGACTCCTCGGAACGATCACCGAGTCGGGGGAAGCCCAGATCTGGGACCTGACTCGCGCCTCACCGCTGCTCCCCTCCCCGATGCGCCCCAGGATGCGGCTCACCGCGGCGGGGATGAATCCCTCGGGAACCGAGTTCGCGGTCGCCGGCAGGGAGGCGTCGGGGCCCCGGCACCATGAGATCATTCTCTGGAACACCCAGACCCTGGTTTCCAGACGGTTCACCACCCCCCCGGGGGAGGAGGTCAACAACATCGAATTCCACCCGGACGGGAGGTCGATCGTCACCAGCACTCCGCTGGGCCGGGTGCGGTTCTGGGATCTCGCGACTGGCGGAGAGCAACCCCCGGCCTTGAATCTCTCGACCGAAGCGGGCAAGGCGAGGGTGAGTCCCGATGGGCAGACGCTCGCGACCGTGACCGCGCCGACGGGATTCGGCCCGGGCGAGGGAGTCTTCTGGTCGATGCGGACGCGCCGTCCCGTGGCCCAGCCGATGCGGCATGAGGACGGGGTCAGCATCTGCCTCTTTACCCCCTCGGGAACCGGCTTTGCAACCGGGGCTGAGGATGGCACCGCGCGGGTTTGGAGCGTCCCGTCGGGGCGGCCGATTACCCCTCTGATGCAGCACGAGCACACGATCCGGGTGCTTCGCTTCAGCCCGGACGGGACCCTTCTCGCCACCCTCACCACCCGGGGTGAGGTGCGGTTGTGGGATGCCGCCACGGGGGTTCCCCTGATGGCCTCGTTCACCGTCGGCAGCGGCGTCGCGTCGATGGCCTTCCCGGAGCACACCACCGAGTTCCAGGTCATCGGGAGGGACGGGCTCGTGCGGCGTTGGGACTACGCCCCAAGCCGCGCCTCAACGGAGGCGTTGGAGCAGCTCTCCCAGAGTTTGAACGCCACGATCGGCAAGGAGGGGGCCGT
>DMJJ01000340.1 GCA_003452185.1 Verrucomicrobiales bacterium
CCCCATGGGGAAGCGCGAGCATCCTGGTGATCCCCTGGATTTACATCCGGCTGATGGGCCCCGAGGGCCTCGTTGAGGCGACCAAGGTCGCCATTCTCAACGCGAACTACATCGCCAACCGCCTCAAAGGCCATTTTCCGGTCGTCTACCGCGCCCGCAACGGGCTCGTCGCGCATGAGTGCATCCTCGACCTGCGCGGGTTCAAGCTGGTGACCGTGGAGGATGTCGCAAAGCGGCTCATGGACTATGGATTCCACGCACCCACCGTCTCGTGGCCCGTCGGCGGCACCCTGATGATTGAGCCGACGGAGAGTGAATCCAAGGAGGAGCTCGATCGTTTTTGCGACGCCATGATCGCCATCCACCAGGAAATACTCGAGGTGGAGTCCGGGGCTGTGGATTCGAAGAACAACCTGCTCAAGAACGCCCCCCACACGGCGGATGTCCTCCTGGCCGAACGCTGGGAGCGTCCCTACACCCGGGAGCGGGCCGCTTACCCGGCTGCGTGGCTTCGGGAGCACAAGTTCTGGCCCTCGGTGGCGCGGATCGACAACGTCTTCGGCGACCGGAACCCCGTTTGCTCCTGCGCCGGGATGGAAGCCTACACGTCGTAGGCCTCCTCCTCCCACTCCCTGTAGCCACCGACGTCAGAAGGTGGGCCCGCTCCGCGCGGGCCTTCCCTCTCCCAACCGCGCGTCCCCCGTGCTCAGCTACGGTGATGGGAGAGCCCCACGCCCACGACCTCGTGACCTCGGTCGCTACAGACGCAGGTGTGGGAGGGGAACCACGGAAGGTTACTCCGGCGCGGCCTGGCCACGCCCTTCCAGGACCTTTCGCGTCGGAACGTAATTGGCGACAAACTCCCGACGGAACTCACCAAAAGTACCCTCCCGGATGTGCGCCCGGATATCCGCCATAAGCCGGATATACATGTGGGTGTTGTGGACGCTGAGCATCCGCAGCCCCAGGATCTCGTTCACGTTCAGGAGATGCCTCAGGTAGGCACGGCTGAAGTTGCGGCAGGCATAACAGTCGCACCCCTCCTCCACCGGCTTGAAATCGGCCTTGTTGAATCCCCCCTTGATGCTGACCGTTCCCTTGCGGGTGAAGGCGGTGCCGTTCCGCGCCACGCGGGTTGGAAGGACGCAGTCAAACATGTCCACGCCGCGCGCCACGAGCTCGACCAGCTGGGCGGGCGTCCCCAGGCCCATCGCGTAGCGCGGCTTGGCGGCGGGAAGGTGAGACTCCGCCAACTCGACCGCCCGGAGCATCTCCGGCTCCGGCTCCCCAACACTGACCCCCCCGATTGCGTAGCCGTCGAAATCCATCGCCACGAGCTCCTTCGCGCAGGCGGAGCGCAGGTCCTCATGCTTTCCCCCCTGGACGATCCCAAACACGAACTGCCCCTGGGCCCTGGGCTGCTCCCGACACTCGCGCGCCCAGCGGATCGTCCGGTCCACCGCCCCTCGCACCTCCCGATGCGTCGCCGTGTGAGGTGGGCATTCGTCGAACACCATCGCGATGTCAGACCCGAGCTGCGCCTGGATGGCCATCGCCTCCTTGGGGCCGAGAAACAACAGCGATCCGTCGAGGTGGGAGCGAAACTCCACCCCATGGGGCTTGACCTTGCGGATCTTGGCCAGGCTGAAGACCTGGAATCCCCCGCTGTCAGTCAGGATGGGATGGGGCCAGTTCATGAACCGGTGAAGCCCTCCCGCCGCCCCCATGATCTCCATCCCGGGACGGATGCTCAGGTGGTAGGTGTTGCCCAGGATGATCTGGGTCCCCATCTCGATCAACTCCCGGGGATCGAGGGCCTTCACCGATGCCTGGGTTCCCACCGGCATGTAAACCGGGGTGTCGATGACCCCGCGCGTGGTGTTCATGCGGCCCAGCCGGGCACGGGAGGACGGGTCGGTCTTGATCAGGTCGAAAAACATGGAGTTCAGTGGGGATCCCGTGACAGCGCCCTCATCCGCGAGCCGGATGGGCCTCCTGGACGAGCCGGCGCATCCTGGCGACCGCCGCCTTCATCTGCTTCTTCCCAAAGAGGGCCGTGCCCGCCACGAAGGTGTCGGCGCCTGCCTTGGAACACTCGCGGGCGGTGTCGAAGTTCACCCCCCCGTCCACCTCGATCCGGTAGCCCAGCCGACGTTCCTGCCTCCAGGCGTGCGCCTGCTGGATCTTGGGAATCATCTCGGAAATGAACGGTTGTCCGCCAAAGCCCGGATTCACGGTCATGACCAACAGGAGGTCGATCCTGTCCAGGAACGGGAGGGCGAGCCCGATGCTGGTCGGCGGGTTGACCGCCAGACCCACCTTCTTCCCGAGGGATCGAATCTTCCAGATAAGGGGCTCGACCTGGGGCCCGAGCTCGACATGGATCGTGATGAGGTCGGCCCCGGCCCGGGCAAACGGCTCGAGGAGGATCTCCGGACGGGAACACATCAGGTGGACGTCAAAATCCATGCGGGTCATCGGCCGCAGCCGGCGCACCACTTCGGGGCCGAAGGAGATGTTGGGAACAAAATGGCCGTCCATGATGTCCAGATGGAGCCAGTCCGCCTTGGAGCGGGTGGCCCTCTGGGTCTCAGCCCCGAAACGGCTGAAATCCGCAGCCAGCAAGGATGGCGCAATGATCATCGTCCCCAACCGTAGGGAAACCCCCTCCCCAGAGTCAACCCGCCACCACTCCATCTACATCCACCCCCGGGTCCGCCGTGGGGCCCGGCCCGGCTCGCCCGCCTCCGCCCGGCGGTCGCCCCCGAAGGGACGCAAGAGCCCCCAAAACCCGGGGGGGGGGGATCCGGGCCGTGGCGGGGTTTGGACATCCGACCGGAGGCGGGTTATGTTTCCGGGCACTCGCTCAATGAAACCGCGCTGGATCACCCTCACAACCGACTTCGGCCTCGATGACTGGTTCGTAGGGACGATGAAGGGGGTCATCGGGGCGATCTGCCCCGGGGCTCACATCGTGGACCTCACCCATGGGGTTCCCCCGGGTGACGTGCAGGCCGGGGCCTTCGCCCTGGCGAGCGCCTACCGCTACTTCCCCCGGGGAACGGTCCACCTGGCGGTGGTGGATCCGGGGGTCGGCTCCGACCGCCCGGCCCTGGCGGTGAAGGCCCGGGAGCATCTGTTCGTCGGCCCCGACAACGGGCTGCTCTCGATCGCAATCGAGCAGCTTGGGAAAGCCGAGATCCGCCAGATCACAAACCGCCGCTGGATGCTCGAAAAGGTGAGCCAAACGTTCCATGGCCGCGACATCTTCGCGCCGGTGGCCGCACACCTCTCGGCCGGCAAACGGTTCGCGTCGGTGGGTCCCGTGGCCCGGGCGCAGGTGGCGTTGAACCTTCCCCGGCCGCGGGAGGGGGCGGAGGAGATCTCCGGAGCGGTGGTCTATGTCGACCGCTATGGGAACGCGATCACCAATATCCGGAACGAAGGGTTTCAAGGCCCGGGCCGGGCGGCGGATGTCTTCCTTCGAAGCCGCAGGATCTCCCGCGTGCACGACTGCTACCAGTCGGTGCCAGTGGGAAAACCGGTCTGCGTCCCGGGGTCAGCCGGTTTCCTCGAGATTGCGGTCAACCAGGGGAACGCCGCGCGGCAGCTCCGGCTCAAGGTCGGGAGCGCCGTCGCGGTGAGATGGTAACCCCGCCACTGAAGGGGATCAGCCCCCGCGGACCCTTGCAGGAAAGGCCGCAGGAGTACGGGAGGGGTGCCCGTCCGGGGGGGCCCGGGCTCCCTCAGGCAAGCCGCCGCTGGAAGATCGCCGACGTGTCGGCGACGTTCAGCATCGAAAGGTCGATTCCTTCGGAGGGATTCCGCTTCACCGCTTCCTGGAGCTGGGTGGCGATGGCCTTGGTGGTCGAGGCGGCGTAGTACTTGATGGCCCCCACGCTCAAGCCCGCGCGAAACACGACGGCGAGCAGGCAGAATTCATCCACGTTGCAGGTGAGCATGCTGACCTGCTCCCCCTGCTGGTAGAGGCTGCTGAAATTGGACTCCCCGACGAGGCCCGCGATGGTCTGGGTGGCCGAGAAGGAGGCCGCGGCCAGGGCCGCCAGCGTCACCGTGTCGACCGAGCCGGTGTCGCCACACTGGGTGATCAGGAATCCCCCCTTGTCGATGACGATGGCCGTGGTCGCTTCCGTGTTCCGGAGAAGCTGGTCGAGTGCCCTGTCGAGCACTGTCACGTCCTCCTGGAAGAGTTGAGGGAGCGTGGGCATATCAGGCGGCTTTGCGCTGGCTTTCGTTGATGAACTTGTGAAGCAGCATCCGGGTGATCATGTTCAACGTCTCGAACACCCCCTCACACTTGCTGGCCGAACCCGGGAACGACGGCACCTGGACCTCGCGGTTGTTGAGCAGGTACTCCATGTACTCCATCGGGGCGGCGTTCGGGAGATCCCGCTTGTTGTACTGGAGGACGTACGGGATGTCGGTCAGGTTGAGATTCAGCGACTTGAGGTTCTCCTCCAGGTTCGTGAAGCTCTGCACATTCTCCTGCATCTTTTCGTACTGCGAGTCGGCGACAAACACGATCCCATCCACCCCGCGCAGCACAAGCTGTCGCGTGGTGTTGTAGATCACCTGCCCCGGCACCGTGTACAGCTGGAACTTGGTCTTGTAGCCCTTGATCGCCACGGCCTCGATCGGGAGAAAGTCGAAGAACAGCGTCCGGTCCGAGCTCGTGGCCAGGGAGACAAGCTTGCCCTTGCTTCCCTGCGCCGTCTGGACGTTGCCGTGCACCTGAACCAGATTGGTCGTCTTGCCCCCGAGCGCGGGGCCGTAGTAGACGATCTTGACCTGAAGTTCCTTGGTAGCCTGATTGATGATTGCCATACGCGAAACGAAATGTGAGTGGAAAGGGTGGGTGCTAGCGGGTGTGACGGCTCAGTTCGGCGACGATCAACCGCACGACCGAGATCGGAAAGCGGTCGTCGCTCTTGGTGAGGACGGCGAAGAAAATAATCCCCGCGTTGAAAATCATGAGGGTTCCGCCCTCGGTGGAGAGGGTGACATTGCTGAGGTCGCCGGCGTTGAGCTCCCGGAGATACTGGGAGAGCCGGCCGTGGATCTGGGGCAGGAATGCCGCCGTGGCCTCCACCTTCCAGGGAGAGGGAACCTGGCCGGCCACCAGAAGGCCATCCTGCATGGCGATCACAGCACCGCTCACGCCCTTGATTCGAAGGGTGTTCTGGATGATTTCCGTGGGGGTCCAGTTGCGCTTCCCAGGCTGGCCGAAAAGCTCGGCCAGATCGGTCGGGGGCTTGCGGTAAAACTGCGTGGTCGAATTCGCCGGGGCACTCGCCATGGCGCTTGCCATCGCGGGCGCCTGCGACTGCGGGGCCGCAACCTCCTGCGGGGAGGGGGCTGAATCAATCGCCGCCGGCTGCGGGGCGGGTCCGCCGGAGAACAGGTCAGGGATGTCCCCCGCAACCTCCTGCTTCTTCTGGGCTCGCGGCGACTTGATCTGCTGGAAGAAGAGCGGCGCCATGACCTTCAAGGGCAGGCTCACCAGCTTGTCGAGATGCTCGGTGCCGACGTCCTCCGGGAGGGCGGGAGCGATCCATTGGCGAAGCTGCGCCCAGGTATACTCAATCTTCCCAATCTTGAGCGACCGGTCGACTTCCTCGGCGGGAATCTCCAGCTTGAGACCGGGGATCTGCGCACGGGAGATGTCGGCCTTCAGGGCCTCTGACCAAAGCTCATCCACCATCGCGACCGGGACGCTGAGCTTCTGTCCAGCCCCCACGGCGGCGGACGCGGGTGCCGGTGCGACCACGGGCTCCCCCGCGGTCCGGGCGGAGACCTGGATTGCGGGAGCGGCGGGACGCTGGGCCGCGGCGCGCGGGTGCGCAGGGGTCGGGGCCGCGACGGGAGCAGCAGCCGGCGGGGCGGCCGCGGCCGCACCACTCTGGAAGAGGTCCGGGATCGAGGCGTCGACGGCGGCCTTGGGAGCGGCTGCGGGCGACCGTCCCTTGGCGAGGAAGGCCGGGGCGACAACCTGAAGCGGCAGATCCAGGACCACGTCCGGATGCACCGAGTTCTTGTCCGCACCCACACCCCCCTGGAGGGAGGCAAGGATCCGGCTCCATGGATACTGAACCCGCCCCTGCTTCAACGCGATCGCCACCTCCGAGGAGGAGAGCACCGCGTTGGCCGATTCGAGATTCCAGGCAAGGATCTCCTGCAGCACCTCATCAGGCCATGACTGGCTCAAGCTCGAGAGGGACACCACCACATCACCCGCTCCTGCCTTGGCGGAAGCCTCCGCTGACACCGTCGGCGCAGCGGGGGCGGCAGCCGGAGTCGGGGCGGCGGCGGCGGGACGGGCCTTCCCCAGGGAATGGGAAATATTGGGAGCGGCGATCTTCTTGGGCGCCTCCGGGGCTGACTCCGCGGGGGCGACTGCGGAGGGCGGAGCCGGGGGCACGGCCGCTGGAGCAGGGGCCGGGGCGGGCGCGGGCTTCGATGCCGCTGCCGGCGGAGCCGCCGGCTTGGCAGCGGCGGCCGGGGCAGCCTTGAAAAAGGAGGTCTGTCGTTCCCGTCCCGCTCCTGACGCGGGAAGGGTCGGCGGCGTGGAGGAAGTTGCCTGTTCAGCAGATTTTGCCGCAGGTGCCGGGGTCGAAGCTGCCGGAGTCGGCGCGGGGGCCGACGAGTTGCGAACAAACTGTGTGGTTCCCCCGCTGCTCTTGGTTCCGGAGAGGAGAGAGATCTTGACGTTCGAGGTCGCCGGGTTGCCCCGGACACTGAACGGACCGGTCACCTCCTCCGGGACATCGACCACCTTTTGGTGCGCTCGCCGCTGGAAGGTCCGGGGATCGATCTGCTTTAGGACCTCGTCCATCGGAAGCTGCACGGGATGCTGGTCGCGATCCGCACCCACGGTGAAAAAGCCCTCAGGTGCGAGTTTTCGGATTTGCCCCAGCGGCACCTGCGCCACGCCGTGGGCCAACTGCTCCAGAATGGGACGCAGGGGGATCGAGAGCTGGACAGTGGCGTAATCCCCCAGGGCCCGGGTCGGCTGGAGCTCCTGGGGCAACAACGCGACAACGCCCAGGAGCGAGACCGTGATCTGGTCCCCACCGGCGGGCGCGGCCCCTTTGCCTTTGGGCTTGGAGGTAAATGTGGTTGCTCCGCTTGGGGTTGTGGCCGCTTTCGATCCTGCCCCAGGGGCAGAGGGCTGGCCTTTGGCGGGAGCCTTCGGGGTGGGCGACTTTCCCTGTGCCGCTGAAGCAGAGGGTTTCGAGTCGTCGCTCTTCCGGCCGAGCAGTCTTTTGACGATGCCAAACATGTCTCGTCCCACGCCAAGCAAACCTCAGGCCAAGACCGGGGTCCGGGGTTGCCCCCCCCCGGGCTGAGGGGGGGAGGTGCAGGGGGTCCGGAGGCAGGGGAGCCACTTTGGACCACCTCCTGCTAAAGATGCGGACCGGGACGGTCGATAGCTGAGGTGAGTTGTACAGACAGGTCTGCCCATGGCAGGATCCACCAAAATTTTGATTCTCGACGACGACGAGGACTTTCTGGCGTTGTATCAGAAGCTCTTGTCACAGCACGTGACCACGGCGGCTGCCGTTCTGACCGCCGGCACGGGGCACCGGGCCCTCGCGCTGCTGGAGTCGGAGCAGATCGGCGTGCTCATCGTCGACCTGAACCTCCCCAAGATGGACGGGCTTCAGGTCATCAGCATCGTGCGCCGCAAGCATCCCCAGACCCGACTGGTGGTGTTGACGAGCCTGCATGACGAGCAGTTCCGGGCCCGCGCCTACGCTCTTGGCGTCGACCAATACTGGATCAAGCCGGAGACCGACCACGAGACCGGCCTTTTCCTGGAAGCGATGGAAGCGCTCATGCGCCGCGACGCCGGGATCGGGTTCCGCGGCGTGCAGAACAAGAGCCTCGGCGACATCGTGCAGCTGGAGTGCCTTGCCCAGAGCACCTCGATTCTCCGGATCACCCACGGCGCGGCCGAAGGCCGGCTCTGGCTCGTGCGCGGGGAACTGATCGACGCCGAGACCCAAAGCCTGACGGGTGAGGCCGCGTTCCAGAAAATCCTTTCGTGGCCCGAGGGGACCTTCGAATCGCTCCCGGGCGACGAGACCCGCCCCCGGACCATCTTCTCCTCCATCCAGGGGCTGCTGCTCAACACCGCACAAGCCATCGACGAGGCCGTCTCGCAGGCCCCGCCGCAGGAGGATGGAAGCGCGGCCACCTCCCTGCCCCCCCAGGGCCCGGTGCTGGGCGACCTGGCGGACTACCCCGGCGTCGAGTGCGCGCTCGTGCTGGACGGGGAGACCGGGGCGACACGCGATCACTGGGGGATGCAGGATCCCCGCCCGTTGAGCGAATGGATGCGCAAGACCGTTGAGGAATTTCGAGCCCTGGGAGACACGCTCCACGCCGGCGAGATGCGACGGATCCTGGCCACCTCCAATGACCGGAAGCTGGCCATCTCCTCCGTCGGCAAGCGCGACGTGTGCGTCGCCTTCCAGTCCTCCCACACGCTGGAGACCGCCCGTGAAACCCTCCGAACAATCCTGACAAAATGGGCTTCCTGAATTTCATCCCGTTCCTCGGCAAGGGAGATTGCGAGAAGCTGGAACGGCTTCCCTCGGGCACCTTCACCCTGGACGCCAACGGGGCCGTGATCAGCTCCACCCTGCCGCAGTCCTTCCCCGCGGCCCGGATCAAGGAGATCGGCCGGTGCGTGCTTCACTCGCTCCGCTCGGCCCGCAAGGCCCAGGTGCCGCTCTCGGAACTGCACGTCCATTACTCCACCCTGAAGATCATCGCCCGGGAAATGCGGGGCGGGGCCGTGGTCTTCGTGATGCCCCAAACCATCGAGGAATCGAGCTACTGACCGATCCCCCATTCGAGAGAGAGAGAGAGACAGACCCTCACCCCGCCATAGAGCTATGAACCGAAAAAGCCTCGATCAGATTCTGGGCCGCATGGAGCACCACCTGGAGTGCTGGAAGCAGTTCAACGACTACATGTCGCTGGCCCGCACCAAGAAGTATGGCCCCGAGGACGAGACCCAGTTCCTGGAGATCAAGTGCGTGCTGACCCAGGAGCTCGAATTGATCCTGGCGCAACTCGACAACGTCCCCATCAGCCGCGAGGAGGTCCACACTCTCATCGCCGCCATCCCCTCCATCCGCTATCTCAGCGAGCTGAACGAGGGAAACCTCAAGACCCTCGAGAACCAGTGGCACAAGATGTTCATGAACTGGCAGGCCGTGCTGGGCCAGCTCAAGGTGCGCCGCGAGGAGCAGGAGGGGCAGAACTTCCTTGGCCGGATCTTCGGCACCAAGGCCAAGCCCGTCGACAAATAGCGCGCCCCCTCAGCCAAGCCGTCGCTGAAGGGCGCGAGCCCTCCGGATCCAAACCCGGCTCCGCTTCCGTTCGAATGCCGGGGCATGCCGGTCCTCGATCAGCGCATCCCTCAGGAGGGTCCGCGCCTCCTCCACCGCCTCCCCCCGCTCCATCAGCAGTGTCGCGAGCTGCACCCGGGCCCGCGTGTAGCTGTGCGCCTCGTTGATGGAACGCCAGACCTCAATCGCCTTCTCCTTCTCCCCGAGCGCGGCCAGGGCTTCGGCGTGGGCCATCCGGGTGTAGCCGTAGTCATGCTTCGGATCCCCCGCCACCACCGACTCGAGGAGCGGATGGGCCTCGGCCTCCCTCCCCTGTCGCAGCAGGCACTGGCCGAGGTGGGACCGGGTGTCGGGATCCCCGGGGTCCCGCTCCATCGCAGCACGATAGCAGGACTCGGCCTTCCCCAGGTTCCCCCGCTGGAAGTGGACATCCCCAAGCTGTGAGTGGTGGTGGGCCTTGTCGAGGTGATGGATCTGCGCCTCAAGCTCCCGGATCCGTCGCCGGCTTCCCGCCCCGGGAAGCTCGAAGCCCCGGATGTTCGCCCCGCCCGGGCTGCGGTAGACGTAAAAGAAGTAGAACATCGCCCCGAAGAGGGCCGAGATGAAAATGAAGAAGGACCAGACGTACTCCTCGCGACGCACCGAGTCGATGAACATCCAGAGCCAGAAAATGGCCGTGACCAGAAGCATCACCCACCCGGTGATCCCCCTGCCCCCGCCGTGCTGAAGCGACTCAATGATCCACATGGCCGATGTCCCCTGGTCCCGTCTTACGCCACGAGGGTTCGGAACTCCTCCAACCCGATGATCCTCACGCCGAGTTTCCGGGCCTTCTCAAGCTTCGAGCCCGCCTCCTCCCCGGCGAGGAGGTAGTCTGTCTTCTTGCTCACGCTCCCGCTCACCTTGCCGCCGTGCCCCTCGATCAGGGCCGTCGCCTCCTCCCGGGTCATCCCCTCGAGGGTGCCCGTCAGGACGAAGGTCTTGCCCGAGAACCTGCCCGGGGCCGCCTGGGGCTGGTAGAGCGCTGAGTGGAGATTGAGCCCTGCGGCCCGCAACCGGTCGAGCAGTTTCCGGTTGCGCGGGTCCGCGAACCACTCGGTCACGCTCCGGGCGATGACCTCCCCGACATCCTCCACCTCGAGGAGCTGCTCACGGGAGCTCCCCGCCAGCTCCTCCAGGGACTCGAACCGGCGGCCAAGCGCCTTCGCGACCCCTGCCCCGACATGCAGGATCCCAAGCCCGAAGAGAAGCCGCCAGAGATCCCGCGATCGACTCGCCCCAATTCCATCCAGAAGGTTCTGCGCGGACTTCTCCCCCATGCGCTCCAGCGCGGCCACCTCCGGGAGCTGCAGCCGGTAGAGGTCGGCGACATCCAGGACGAGGCCGCTCCCGACGAGCTGGCCGACGAGGACATCCCCCGCCCCCTCGATATCCATCGCCCCACGCGAGCACCAATGGGCGATGCGCCCGCGCACCTGGGCGGGGCAGTCCGGATTCCCGCACCGCCAGACCACTCCGGCGGAGTCGTCATCCGCTCCCTCGGCGCGGGCCACCCGGGTTCCGCACTCGGGGCACTCGGTCGGGAAAACGAACTTCTCCTCACCGCCCCGCCGCTCCGAGGCCACAGCGCCAACCACGGCGGGGATCACCTCCCCGGCCTTCTCGATGACGACCAGGTCGCCCACCCGGATATCCTTTCGCTCGAGCTCCTCCTGGTTGTGAAGCGTGGCCCGGCTGATGGTGCTGCCGGCCAGGAACACCGGCTCGAGTTCGGCCACCGGGGTCAGGGCCCCGGTGCGCCCCACCTGGACCGTGATGCCACGGAGGCGGGTCCTCGCCTGCTCCGGGGCATACTTATAGGCAATCGCCCAACGGGGGGCCTTGGCCGTCGCCCCTGCCTTTGCCCGGGAGGCGATCGAGTTCAACTTGATGACCGCGCCATCGGTCTCGAATCCAAATCCGCCCCGCTCCCGGTCCAGCTCGCCGATCGCCTCCATCAGCGGGTCGACCCCGGGACAGACCCACATCCTCGAGGGCATCGGGAGCCCGAGCCGCCGGAGCTCCTGCAACAGCTCGACCTGGGTCGCGGGGGCAAACTCCGGGGAAGCCTCCCCGAGCCCGTATAGCACAATCGCCAGCGGACGCCCCGCCACGATCCGGGAGTCAAGAAGCTTGAGGGATCCGGCGGTTGCGTTCCGCGGGTTCGCGAACCGCTCCTCCCCGGCCGCCTCACGTTCCTCGTTCAGGCGGCGGAACCCCGCGGTCGGCATGTACACCTCGCCCCGCACCTCGAGCACCCCGGGAACCTGCTCCCCCGTGAGGCGAAGCGGCAGGGTGCGGATGGTTCGCAGGTTGGCCGTGATGTCATCCCCCGTGGTGCCGTCCCCCCGTGTCGCGCCCAGCACCAGGAGCCCGGCCTCATACCGCAGGCTGACCGCCACGCCGTCAACCTTGGGCTCCACCACCCATTCGAGCGGCTCTCCCGGGAGAAGCTTTTGGACCCGGGCGACAAACTCCCGCACCTCCTCCTGAGAGTAGGTGTTGTCGAGACTCATCATCGGGACGGAGTGGCGCGCCGGCTGGAAGGCGCTGATCGGGGCGCCGCCAACCCTCTGGGACGGGGAGTCCGGGGTTCGGAGCTCCGGATGCGCCGCTTCCAGGTCCAGCAATTCCCGGTACAGCCGGTCGTACTCCGCATCGCTGACCACGGGGCGGGCCAGGACATAGTAGGCATGGTCATGGCGCCGGAGTTCAGCGGAGAGCTCCCGGTGGCGGTGGGCTGCTTGGGACGGCGTCACCCCTCCATGTTCAAGAGGCTGCCCCCGATTTGTCGAGTGCCTTGTTGCGCTCGAAGCCCCGGCGGGGGTATGAGACACGGGCACGGCCGCTCCCGGAGCGGAGAACTCCAGCATTCCCCGGGGCGGCCGAAATACCCTTATGAGCGAAGTCCTTGTGATCGGCCACCGCAACCCGGACACCGACGCGATCTGCTCGGCGATCGGATACGCCGACTTCAAGCGACGCACCGGGATGCCCGAGGCCGTCGCAGCGCGCTGCGGGGACACCAATGACCGGATTGACTTCGTCCTGAACTGTTTTGGGGTCCCCGCCCCCCGCTTCGTCCCCGACGTCTCCCCCAAGGTGCGGGACGTCATGGCCACGTCCGTCTACAGCATCTCCCCCACGGCCACGGCCGCTGAGGCGATGTCGGTCATGGAGGAACGGAACATCCGCGTCCTCCCGATCAAGAACGACAAGGGGGGGTGCGCCGGCCTGGTCTCGGTGTTCAAGATGAACAAGTTCTTCTTCCCGGTCCGGAGCCGCCTCCTGGACTCGCGGCGGGTGCGGGCGAGCCTTGGGAACATCGCCGCCACCCTCAACGCCCGGACCGTCGTGGGCAAGAATCTCGAGGGGGAGGAGGACCTCATCCTCATGGTCGCAGCCATGAACCTCGAATCGTTCGCCCAGCGGCTGCAGCAATACCCGGTCGACCAGCTCATCGTGATCGTGGGGGACCGGCTCGAGATCCAGGATCGCGCCATCCGCGAGGGGGTGCGTGCGGTGATCGTCACCGGCGACCTCCCGATCTCCCAGGCCATGGAGGACTACGCCCGGAAGAACAACGTCACGCTCCTCATCTCCCCGCACGACTCGGTGACGTCCGCCATGCTCTGCAGGGCCGCGATCCACGTGCACCACATGATGCACGACAAGCTGCTCCTCCTCTACGAGGACGACAGCCTGGAGCGGACGGCCAAGAGGGCCATGTCCTCAAACTTCCTCGGGTTCCCGGTCCTCAACGCCCAGCAGGAGATGGTCGGATTCCTTTCCAAGACCGACCTCCTGAAGAAGGTCGACCGCCGGCTCATCCTCGTCGACCACAACGAGCTCTCGCAGGCGGTGCCGGGAGCCGACCAGATCGAGATCCTGGAGATCATCGACCACCATCGCATCGGCACCCTGGCCACCCAGCAGCCGATCCTCTTCCGGAACGAGCCGGTCGGGTCCACGAGCACCATCGTTGCAGACGGCTATTTTCGCCAGGGGGTCGAGATGCCCAAGGAGATCGCAGGCCTGCTCCTGGCCGGGCTGGTGACCGACACCCTGAACCTGACCTCCCCGACCACGACCCCCCGCGATCGGGAGGTGCTCATCCGACTGGAGGAGCGGAGCGGGGTCAACGCCCGCCAGTTCACGGAGAAGCTCTTCGCCACCGGGTCGGTCCTCGTCTCCAAGCCCGCCTCCCAGGCCATCACGGCCGATTGCAAGGAGTACCAGGAGCTGGGCCGGCTCTTCAGCGTCGCGCAGATCGAGGAGATCGGCTTCGAACAGTTCTGGAAGCGGAAGCTCGAGGTGCTCCACGCCCTGGGGGACTACCGGACCCAAAGCCACTACTATTTCGCCTCGCTGCTCGTCACCGACGTCGACCTGCAGACCTCGCTCCTCCTGATCGCCGGCCCGACGGAGTTCCAGGAGCAGATCGATTACGACCAGCTCGACATGTATCCCGAGCTCGGCTGCGCGATCTACGAGCTGCCGGGGATCGTTTCCCGCAAGAAGCAGCTCCTCCCCTACCTGACTCATTGTTTGAAGAAGATGGAGTGATTCTGCCCGCTCCCAACAAAAAACCGTTCCACAACACCACCTCAGGCTGGCTTTTCTTCCAACTCCGGCTCATTCTCCTTCCATGAAATTCATTCTGACGACGCACAATGTCACGCTGACGAAGGCGATCGAGGACCATGTGCTCGCCCGTATTGACAAGCTGGAGCACTACGATCGCTGGGCGATCGACGCGCGTGTATCCCTGGAACACGATCATACCCGGACGCCCGAGCGGGCCTTCACCTGCTCGATCCGCCTTGGGGTGCGGGGACCGGACCTTTTCGCCACCGACACGGACGCGGACCTCTATGCCGCGATCGACAAGTCGGCCAAGAAGATTGAGCAGCAGATCCGCAAGCGGCATGGCAAGGCCAAGGCCCGCAAGCACACCGATGCTTCCCGCACCAAGCGTGCCCGGCAGGAAGCCAATCTCTGATCCACACGGAGAGGAATCCCATCCCCCGGGCCGGGTCCATCCCCGGTCCGGTTGATTGGCAGGTGTCGTGCAACCGGAGTTTGCTGTTTCGCATCTCCCCCGCCGCCCCATCGAATGCTCCTCCGTGCCCGGATCGTTTACCCCGTAACAACCCCGCCGATCGAGGATGGGGGGGTGATCGTGGCCCATGGGCGGATTGTGGCGCTTGGGCGGCACCGGGACCTTTCAGAGGGCTTTTCGGGGGAGCGGGTTGACCTCGGCGATTCGATCCTGCTGCCTGGGCTGGTCAACGCCCACTGCCATCTGGATTACACGAACCTGGCGCGGCAGATCGCCCCGCCCGGGAGCTTCACCGACTGGGTGAAGCAGCTCATCACCCTCAAGGCCGGATGGAGCTACACCGATTACGCCGAGTCGTGGCTCGAGGGATCGCATCAGCTCCTGGACTGCGGAACCACGACGGTCGGGGACATCGAGGCGGTGCCGGAGCTTCTGGCCGATGTCCTGCCGGCGACCCCGCTCCGGGTCACGAGCTTCCGGGAGATCATCACGATCCGGAGTTCCCGAAGCGCCCCCCGGATGCTCGACGAGGCCCTGGCAGACCTCGCTCACGTCCCAGCGGGACGCCATCGGCCCGGGCTCTCGCCCCATGCCCCCTACTCCACGACTCAGGAGCTGGCACGCCTGACCCGGGAGGCGTGTCGCAGCCGGGGATGGCGCTGGACCATGCATGTAGGGGAGTCGACCGAGGAGCGCGACATGCTTCAGGAAGGCCGGGGCCCGATGTACGACTGGCTCCGGCCCCAGCGTCCGATGGAGGACTGCGGCGGTCTCTCTCCCGTCGGCTGGCTGGAGAGGGCCGGCGCCCTGGGCCCCGAGCTCCTGGTGGCCCATGCCAACCACGTCTCGGAGCCCGAGGCCTCGCTGCTCGCCTCAACCGGCGTGCAGGTGGTTCACTGCCCCCGGAGCCATGACTACTTCGGACACACCCGATTTCCCCACGGCCTCCTCCAGCGGGCGGGGGTCTCGGTCTGCCTCGGCACCGACAGCCTGGTCAGCGTCCGGAGCCCGAGAGGCACAAAACCCGTGCTCAGCCTGTTCGCCGAAATGGAGTCCTTCGCCCGCTCCCACCCGGGAGTGCCGGCCTCCGACATCGTCGCGATGGCCACGGTGAAGGGAGGAGCCGCGCTCGGCTTCGGGCTGGAATCCGTGGGAGTCATCGCGCCCGGCGCCCACGCGGACCTCATCTCCATCCCGCTTCCGGAGGGAACCCGGGAGCCGGCGGAGGCCATCGTTCATCACCCAGGCCCCGTGGCCTCAAGCCTCATCGAGGGAAACTGGGTCATCCGCCCCCCCCGGCATGGATAGCGACGCCGCCTCCCCGCCCGTCGCCTGGATCACCGGGGCAGCAGGGGGACTGGGACAATCGCTGGTGGAGGCATTCCTTGAAGGCGGCTACCGGGTCGCCGCCGCCTTTCACCGCACAAACCCGTTCGCCCCCTCCCCAAACCTCCACCCCCACCCGCTCGACGTCACCGATGAGGCGGGCGTCAGCCGTGCAGCGCAGGAACTCCTGGAACGCTGGGGACGGATCGACCTCCTGATCAACAACGCCGGAATCACCCGCGATGGGCTGCTGGCGTCGATGCCCGAGGAGGATTGGGACCGGGTGATGGCCGTAAACCTGGGGGGCGCGGCCCATTGCTCCCGGGCCGTCCTCCCCGCGATGACCCGGCAGGGGGGCGGGCAGATCCTCAACATCTCGAGTTTCGCGGCCCGTCGCGGGCACGCAGGGCAGGCCAACTACGTCGCGTCGAAGGCGGGGCTCATCGGCCTGACACAGTCGCTCGCCCGGGAGACGGGTCGCCAGAATATCCGCGTCAACGCCATCCTCCCCGGCGTCCTTCCCGGGACAGGCATGACGCGGGATCTCGACCCCGCGCAGCTCGAGCGCTTCGCCGCAGGGAATGCCCTCGGACGGCTGAACGCCCCGGGGGAGGTCGCCCGGTTCGTACGGTTCCTGGCCACCCTTGAGAACGTCTCAGGCCAGGTGTTCCAGCTCGACAGCCGGGTCGGCCGCTGGACCTAGTCAATCCTGCGCGGATCCTGTGCGGGCTCCGATCAATCCTCCCGGCTCGCGACCCACTCGTACGTGTGCTCGGCCTTGCCCACCGTGGCCACCTCGCGCCCACGAATCATGTCGCGGGCAAGGGTGCCCCGGAACTTGGAAACGATCTTCTCCCCATCCCGCTCCCGCTCGACCTCGAAGGTGACCTCACCGTTCTTGAAATGCCCATGGTGGATGTCGACCCCCTGCCCCTTTCGAGCGGTGAGCTTCCCGCTCAACTTGTCCCCCTCCTGTTTCAGCGAGAGGGTGAATTCCAGCTTCCGCTCCCGGATGTGGGTGGTCCACTTCCAGTTCCCGTCCGGGGTCTCCGGCAGGCGCTGCGCCTCCCAGGGATACGTCTGGAACGCCCCCGCCCAATCCGACTCGATCGTCCCCCGAAGAGTCTCTCCCACCAGCCGCCCCGAGTAATGGATGGTCGCCTTGCGATCAATCCCTTCCCTCACCACGACGAAGCTCAGCTGATCTCCTGAAAAGCGGAAATCCTGCACCGGAACCTCGGTGGCGTGGCGAAATCGCACCGTGGCCTTGAGGCCCCCGGACTCGTCGGCACGGATCTTCAGGACCGGGGAGACCACCGACCCGTCGGGCATCGTGAAGTTCCACTTCCATCTCCCCCCGATCCAGGGGTCCGAATCGGCCGCACCAACCGGAGCCGCTCCACCTGCCAGCAGCATCATCAGGCCAGGCAGGAGGGCCGCCACCCGACGGCCGAACGACAGTCCTATCGTGGAGCTCAGGAACCTCATCGTCGTGGTGGGGGGGAGGAGGGTTGTTGGGGAGGCGTGGCCGGAAGGGTGAAGCGGAGTGAGATCTTCTCCTGGTTCTGGTTGTTCCGTCCGCTCAAGGCGACGTCCAACTGGGACCCGCGGTCCGTGACCTCCAGCAACCCGAAGCACCCCTCATTCGCCTTCACACGATACACCCCCTGGCTGTACGGCCCCCCTTTGAGGGAGGGGGTCTGATCGAGTGGCGCGGCACAAAAGACAGGGATCGGAGCCCCCCCGCCGGTCGCGAAATCACCGTTGCTCCCGTCGTCCGCCGCCAGCATGTGGGAGTCGCCATGGAGGATGCAGACGCCCCGGATCTGGTTCGCCTTGATGAAATCGGCAATCTCGCGGCGCTCGCTGCTGAACACGCACCAGTGGTCCTCCTCGACCGGAGCCTTCGCCTTGTTGGTCCTCGTGCTCGCGTCGAGCGCGTTCGTGTGATGGAAGTACCCGTGCTGGTCCCCCTTCACAAACCAGTAGTAGTTCGACCCGGCCTGCCCGAGCCACGGGACCGAGCTGACCCAGCAGATGAGGGGATAGACCCCGTTGGCCGAAAGGAGCTCCTGCTTGAACCAGGCCTTCTGCCGCTCCCCCATCATGCTCTTGCGGGCGTCGTCCGGCTTCTTCACGTCGTCCCGGTCGGAGCGGAGATCCGTGAGGATGAACTTCACCCGCCCGACGGCGAACGACTGGTAGATCGGCTGGTCGCCCCCGCCCGCCGCCAGGGGATAGTGGGGGACATATTCCTCGTACGCCCGCCGCGCGGCCTCGTGGGAGGAGGACTTTCGATTGCTGTTGTTGCCCCCGTAATCGTGGTCATCCCACATGTACACAAACGGAATGTGGCGATAGAGGTCGGACTGCTCAGGGCTGGAGAGCACGTAGTCGTATCCGCCCCGGAACAGCTCAATGTTGTTCGAGCTGATGTTCAGGTAGTGAAAGTCCCCCGTGTTCATGAAGAAGAGGGGCCGGTTCTCCCGGATCCGGTCGAACACATCCAGGGTCGAGGCGGTCTTGGCGCAGGAAGCGAAGGCGACCTTGAACGAGGCGGGTCCCTCCGGGAAGGTGCGAAACTCGCCCCGGGAGGGCCAGTCGAGACGCCCATCCACCTCCAGGGCGTAATGATACTGCGTGTCCGGCACAAGCCCCGGCAGCTCAAACGAGACCAGGTTGTGGCCAAGGCCGGTGGAGAGGGCGGGGCCGAAGAAGAGCGGGTCGTTCAGGCGCGGGGTCCTGCTCACCAGGAGGCGCGCCCGCATTCCGTCGCGGGAAAGCCTGGCTTTGACGACGGCAGACCGGGTCGTCACGCCTCCCGACCAGGGGCCGCGGTCGACCAGGCTGTACCCGACCCCGAGTCGATCAAACAGGAAGGCGTAGGCGTCGGCCATGCGCTCCAGGAGCACCTCGCCGGGGGCTCGGGGCGAGGGCCCCTCGGACGGGGCCCGGTCCAGCAGGACCGACCGGGCCGGACGGACGGCCTCCTCGAGGCGGGCCGCCATCTTCCAGGCGTGGACCTCGGGGAACCGCTCCGCCCGACCGAACCCGGTCCGCAGGAGAATCGGGGGGTACGGCACATGGTTGCGCACGAGCCCGTACGGGGAGAGCCCCCGCAGGAGCTCGAACCCGCCGGCGGCCTCGGGAGTGCCAAACCGCGCGGCAAAATCGCCGCCCCCCGCCATCACCGAGCCGCGGAGCAGGTCGCACCCCGGATCGTCGGCCACGACGGCGGCCGCCGCGCCGGGATCCTGCATCGCCGCCGACAGGACCACGAACGCCCCCTGCCCGGCGCCTGTAAGCGCCAGCCGGTCGACCCGCGTGTAATTCGACGCCACAAGGTAACGGGCGCAGGCGAGCAGCTCCTCCACCGAATCCCGAAGGTTTGCCGCCACCCCCCCCTCCCGCCACTCGGGACGGGACTCGCCACCCACCCCGCGCACCTGGGCCACGGCGATCACCCCGCCCTGGGAAAGCCAGGCGCGCCGGGCGAGGTCAAACGACGGGGCCTGCCCCCCCTCGGAGGCCGACTCCGGGGTCAGGATCAGGGGGCTTTCCCCGGTCTGCCGGGTTCCCTTCCTCTGGAGTATGAACAGAGGGATCTTCCCCCCCTCCGGGGTCTTGACCGAAACCCGCTGCACCTCGGAGTCGCTCAGGTCCAGCGGCACCGAGTCATAGAGCGGGGTGGCAATCGCATGGGCCGCATCCCGGTTGGGATCGTACAGGAACCACTCCCGCGGCGTGATGTACGACTCCCGGCAATACACAATCTGATCCCCCCGCATCACCACCGCCTCGCGCAGGGAGCTCGGGGTGTGGGATGCCATCACCACCGGGGTCTTGAGCGGCTCCTTCTCATAAAGGTCATAGAACCGGAGCTCCGCCCCCCCGCTCTTCTGATACGAGGCGTAGATCCCGCTGGCCGATCGGCGGAAGGCCGTCAGCGGCTCCTTTCCCTCAGGCAAGATCACCGAGGCACCGGCCAGCGACGGCTTGGAGAGGGGCACCCGAACGAGCTTCCCCAGCGGGGCGCGGTCGCGGGAAAGGAGGTAAAGCCCCTCATCCCGGGGCGACTCGATGTAGATCGGGTCGCGGCCGAAGTCGACCTGGGTGACACGGTCGGCACCCCCCGCCACGAGGCGCCACGTCCCGTCCGGGGCCCGGAGCCAATGGCTTCGCTCATCCCGAACCGCGTCGAACGCAGACAGGGCGATCCAGGAATGCTCCGAGGAGGCCAGAAGCTGGAGCTCGGCACTGGCCGGGAGTCCCGTCACGTGCTCCTCCTCGTCCGGCAGATGCCCCAGCCGATGGAGCCGGACCGACGGCCTCCCCCCCCGGTGATCGGTGTAAAGGAATCCGGTCCCATCCCTCAGCCAGCCAACCGATCCCCCGCGCCCCAACCCCTCAACGACGGCAACCTCCTCGCCCGTCGGCTGCCCGCCGGTGAGATCCCAAACCACCAGACGGCGCTCCGGTCCCAAGCTCTTTGCGGGGCGGAGGAGAATCGCGGCCCGGGTTGCGTCGGGCGAGACCGAGTACCACCCGATCTCCATCCCCAACCCCCGGGAGGCCGGGTCGGCCACCACCCGAAGTTGCTCCAGTCGATTGCTGTAGAGCGACGACTCGGGAAAGCGAACCAGCCGGAAGGGGGCGAAGCGCGACTCCGCCACCAGGACAAACCCCTCGCCGCGAACCGTGCTGAAGTCGCGAAAAACCTCCCCCTTTTCCCGGAACCAGTCCCCCAGGCTCCGGAGCACATACGGGCGGTCGGGAAGCTGATCCAGCCGCCCTCGGGTCTCCTCGGCCGTGCGGCGGACCCAGTCGAGGGTCTCGGCGGCGGCCCGATCCTCCAGCCACCCGAACCGGTCGATCACCTCCACCCCGTGGTAGGTGTTTGTGAGGCTCCCCCCTGTGGCAGGAGCCGCCGACACCGATGCAGCGGTCCCCAGCAGACACACCAACAGCCCGCAGAGGCCTGCCAGGGCCCGAAGGCCAGGGAGTTGCCTCACCTTCCGAAGCGCATTCTCAATCCGCATGGAGAAAGGGCCGGCGCTGATTTCCCCCCCGGGACGGGCGGGAGTTGGGCCGGTCGTTGCCCGGCGACCATGCCGAAGTCCCTCATCCGCACGCAAGAATGGAATCCCGGTTCCCGCCCCCCCGGCCGGGCAGGCCTGGAGATCCCCACCCCCCGGCTCCCTCCGCCCCGTGCCGGGAAGACGGACAACGATACGGGGGACCTTCGCCCCATCTGCAAAATGGCTCACTCACCCTGAGTGACGCCCGAAGTCGGGTCAGAGTTTCAAAGAAACGCCCACGACGCGAATTCGACCCGCTCTTCAGGCCCGCGCCTAAACACACCCGTCCGGGTTTGATGCACGAATCGCTCCGGGTTTGCACTCCTCACGACAGGCCGAAGGCGTGGTCTTGCCCCTCGCAACCTGGATCGATATCGTGTCGGACATGGGCGCTGAAATGACCGGGTCCCAAGTCGGTTGTTCCCACATTCGTACGGTTCCTCACTTTGGGCGGTTTTTCCTCCGCATGGCTGTGCTGTGGCGACTCTGGTCGGCAGTAAAGAGCTGCATATGAAATCAAAGACATCTAGGCCGATCTGGTGGCGTGCCCCCCATAAACTGGTCCATCTGGTATGAGAGTCGGCAGGCGGCGGAGCCGCCTGCTGAAGCTCATGAAACGGCAAAAGCACAATGCGGAACAGATCGTAAAGAAGCTCCACGAGGCGTACACTGTGGACGCCCCGGGGTCGGATCTCGATTATCTGGTAACCAGCGACAATTCACAGAAGGCAATGATTCGGCCGAGAGCATTCCTCTACGCCAACGGCGCCCTGGCCGCTCTGGCATTGATGTTTGTCATCTGGCATCCTCAAGTGCCTCGGTGGCTCTTGCAGCAGAAGGCACGGGCTGCCGCCTCCGCGGAGTGTGCCCGCCAGGGGCGCCGCCTGCTCAGCGTGGAAGTTGTGGAGGACTTCGATGGATACTGGTTTGTAGTGCTGACGAACGGTACCTATGTCCGTGACTTTTCCGGTCCTGAAGGAGCTTTAAGGCCCGCCTATCATGCTATCCGGATGAAGGAGGACGGAAGCCACCCAATGTTGCAGTTTAACTATTGAGCTGATCTCCGAGGAGAAATCGTGATGCAACCCGCCGAGACGCCATCGAACTCATCCTTGCCTGCCTCCCGTTCGATTGCGAGCTGGGTCATCCCTTGGGCCGTGGTTGCCTTGGGTGCAGCGGTGCGTCTTGGCGGTGAGGTTCACCGGACACCCCCTATTGGGCCGACAAGTGCGATGAGAATTGCCATCGAAGCGCTTCCCGGTCTGATAGAGAGAACGTACCACTTCAAGCCGGATCCCGGGCATCCATGGGCCGGAGCCGCGGCGTACTGGGTTCGTCCTTCGCACACTCTCCACTATATGTGGGAGCCCCTGGGGGAGCCTGCTCGTGGCAATCCCCAGGGTGGTGAGGATGTCTGCCAACTCGAGCCACCGACCAAAGTGGTGGTAGATCCTTGGACCAAGCAGACATTCGAGGAGACCGAGCGGGTTCGGAGATGACAGACACCAGTGCTTCTCCACCAATGAAAACCAACCCTCGGGAAATTACGTCGAGACTTTTATTGTCCGCTGCAGGTGTGATCATCATCGGATTTGGGATCTATGTCGACCGGAACGGCCCGCTCGGCAGAGGGGAGGCCGACCCCATCCTTGTTGAGGTGGGGATCTTTGGCTTGGGAATTGTTCTGGAGATCATGGCCATTGTGGTTGGGAGAGGACGATCCTGGATGGACGGTGAAGCTCTGATGGCAGATCTCGAGTCTCTGCGGTTCCTCGAGCCGGAACCTCATTCGCCCGGGGGTAGAACCTATGCCCCGGCCCGGGCGCGATCTGTGTTGTCGCGATCCACAAGTCCCGCTGGATCAGCTTCCGCTTGCCAAGTGCCGTGAATGGTCGACCTACGGGCTGCCAAGGTGGGGAACGACGACCGGCTCGCGAGGAGTGTCGACGGGAAGACGAAGGCAGACAGCCTCGGTGTCATTGCGGGCCAGCAGCAGTGCTCCTGCCAACGCGATCGGATTCCACGTGCGGGCGTGGAACAGTTGAAGCCGGGCCTCAACGCCGGGACCGCTGGGGGATGGATGCATGAGGATGAGGTCGCCTGACTCAGCCATGAGCGCGTACTGCTCTCCAACCAACAACCCCTGCCCATGCCCATACCGGCCCTCCTTCCACCGAAGCGAGCCGTTGCGCAGATCGACCGCAGCCATGATCCCGTCGTCCAACCCATAGAGCGTCTCGCCGATGCGGAACAGGTGGGCGAACTTCGATTTCATGCGCGTCGATTTCCACAGGGTCGATACCTCAAGGCCTGAGCCGCCCGGGGTTCGATGCAGCTCCAGCAGCTCACTCCCGACGCCATACCCACTCGAGAAAAGCACCCGTTCGGGCCCGACGACCAGGGGGGCTGCACAGACCACGTTTCCGTTGCCCCAGGGTCGTTCCCAGAGGATCGCACCATCCGCCGGGGAATGGCTGGAGATCGAGCCGTCATTGAACGCCAGTATCTGCGGCACCCCCGCGAGAACGGCGAGAGTGGCCGAGGCATAGCTCGGGTTGCGGCTCCCAGCCTCCCAGAGTGGAGTGCCGTCGGTCGCACGGAAGGCACGGAGGGAGCGATGCGACTTCTCGCCGCCATGGACCACGACGGCCCCGCCGATGATCAGCGGGGAGCTGGCCGCGCCCCACTCCGGGACCTGTTCACCGGGACCAATGACCTGCCGTGTCCACACCGACGCGCCGGTCGATAGTTGGAGACAATTCAGTCGCCCCAAGGCCCCATGCGCATAGACCAGGCCGGACGAGAGGGTCGGGGTTGCACGGGGCCCCTCGCCTGCCGTGGGCGTGCTGTAGTGCCCGGGATCCGTGTGCACCCAAAGTTCCCGCCCGCTGGAAAGGTGATACGCCACGACGCACTCGGACTCTCCCCGCTGCTCTTGGGTGACGGCGAAGTCACCCGCGATCGCGAACCCGGAGCAGGCGGCTCCCACGCCGCGACGCCAGACAACAACCGGCGGATCGTTCGTCCAGTCTGACCGCAGCCGGGGTCCACTCAACACGCCGTCGCGTGCCGATCCCAGCCACTGGGGAAAGTCCTGGGGGCTATCGAGGCGGAGTGCTTGGGTCGGGTCCGGTGGGGTTCGTCCGAGGACAACGACCGGCGGCGCCACCGGCAGGAACCGCAATCGAAGGTGGGGCAGCCAGTCGCCACTCATACCCTCGAACCGGAAGAGGAGCGGCCACCCGTACAGCAGGGCGAAGATCAAAAACAACCCCCGCTTTCGAGTCCGCTCGGGCACTCCGGACCAGAAAGTCCACCAGAGGACGAGCAGGCAGAGTGTCACCGAAAGCAGTTTCCCGATCGCGATGTAGCGTGCCTGGAAGGCCCATGCTTCTTGTTGGAGGATTCCAAGGGTGCCCAATACCGAGACGGCCACCAGCCAAAGACCGGGCCACCAACATCGTCGAACGCGTGTCTGCTCCGGTATTCCGTTCATGATATCCACCGTCACCCCGACAGCCCAGCGGGTGCGGAAGGTCGAGCAAGCCGAGTGCCACGCGAGTCGGGTGCCCGCTTCCGTTCCGAGGGTTCCGGCTCCGTAGGGTTCACGCCGACTCTCCGAGAGTCCCCACCGAGTCGACGCCCGTCCGACTCCGCGTTTGAAACGCGGTGGTGCAGAGATGCGGTGACGCGCGCCGATTACCACGAAAATTCCACTTGCCGCAGGGGGCTGAACCGCAGATAGTCCACGACTCCGTTGGGTGCCTCGGTAGCTCAGTTGGTAGAGCAGTTGACTCTTAATCAATTGGT
>DMJJ01000482.1 GCA_003452185.1 Verrucomicrobiales bacterium
CGGATGGATTGCATCGGGAAGGCGATCCTGGGGATGAGCCTCCAGTGCGGGCAGTGCCATTCCCACAAGTACGACCCCCTGACCCAGGAGGAGTATTACCGGATGTTCGCCTTCCTGAACGACACCTACGAGGCGCAGGAGTGGGTGTACACGCCCGAGCAGACGCAGGAGATCGAGCGGATCCACCGGGAGACGGCGCGTCTCGAGGCGGAGATTCGTCGAGAGGTGCCCGACTGGAGCCGGCGGGTCGAGGAGTGGTCCGCGAGGGTGGCCGCCGGGACTCCCCGGTGGACCCACCTCGTGCCCCTGGCCCCGGAGTGGGGGGGAGGGCTTTCGCATCCGGAGTCACAGCCTGACAACTCGATCCTCACGCTTGGGTTTCGTCCGACGAGCGGTGAGCTCTGGTTCACCGCGACGAACCTCGGCTCCGTGAGACCGACCGGGCTTCGGCTTGAGGCCCTCACCCACGGGGATCTCCCGTTTGGAGGCCCGGGGCGCGGCTCCCGCGGGACATTCGCGATTAGCGAGCTCGAGTTCGAGGCCCGGCCCCTCGGTAAAGCGGATGCCCCGTGGAAACGGATCGCGCTCCAGAACGCCACGGCCGACTTTTCCGAGCCCGAGCGGCCCATCAGGGCCGAATACCGGAACGGCAACGACGACAAGCGGGTGGTGGGGCCGGCCGCGTTCCTGATCGATGGACGGGATGAGACCGCGTGGAGCCCGGACCGGGGTCCCGGCCGACGGCACGCCGATGTCAACTGGGTGGCCCAGGTCTCACCGACCAACGCCTGGCCCGAGGGGCCGGTCGAGGTCAAGGTGTTGTTGAAGTACCGGCACGGCGGGAACGATGGCCATGGGCGGCAGAACGAGTTCCTGGGGCGGTTCCGTGTCTCGGTCACCCGCGATGCGGGGCCTGCGGCCGACGGGTTGACCAGCGAGGCGAGGAGGGCCCTTGCCGCCCCGGCGGCCGGGCGGACGCCGGTGCAGCAGGGGGCTCTCTTCAGCGCCTGGCGCACCGCGGAGGGGAGTGCGCTGGAACCGGTGGCCCGGGGGAATGGCGCGATCGAGGCACTCTGGAGGTCCCATCCTGAAGGCGGAACGATCCTCAATCTCCGGGAGCGTGACCCCGAGGTCGCCCGGACGACTCACCTCCTGGACCGGGGGGGTTGGGACAAGCCAAGGCAGCAGGTCGAGCCGGGGGTTCCGGCCTTTCTGCCGCCATTGCCCGACGGGGCGCCGCGGAACCGGCTCGGCTTCGCCCGATGGTTGGTTGATCCCCGTTCGCCAACCGCCGCCCGGGTGTTCGTCAACCGGGCGTGGCAGGCGCTGTTCGGTCTTGGGCTGGTGGAGACCCCGGAGGACTTCGGCACCCGTGCTCCGCTGCCCCTCCATCCGGAGCTTCTGGACTGGCTTTCGATGGAACTGGTCCACCCGACGGCCTACGCCGATGGGGCCGGCCCCTGGAGCCTGAAGCATCTGCTGCGGGTCGTGGTGACGAGCGCCACGTACCGCCAGGACTCGCGCGCCCCCGCCCCCGTGGTTGGGAAGGACCCCCGGAACCGATTCCTGGCCCGAGGTCCCAGATTTCGCGCGGAGGCGGAGGTGGTGCGGGACATCGCCCTCCAGGCGGCCGGGCTCCTTCAGGAGCAGGTGGGGGGGGCGAGCTTTTACCCCCCGGTTCCCGAGAGCATGTTCGCCCTCAACTTTGTGAAGATTGACTGGAAGACGGCACCCGCACCCGAGCGGTATCGCCGGTCGGTGTATCTCTTCAGACGGCGCTCGATGCCGGATCCCGTGATGTCGGGGTTCGATGCGCCGAACGCCGATTTTGCCTGCGTTCGCAGGGTCCGGTCGAACACCCCCCTTGCCGCCCTCACCCTTCTCAACGAGCCGGTGTTCGTCGAGGCGGCCCAGGCCCTGGCGCTCCGGATTCTTCGCGAGGGGGGCGGATCCGATGAGTCGCGTGCCATCCATGGCTTCCGGCTCTGCACGGGGCGGACCCCGGCCCCGGCCGAGGTGAAGGAGTTGCTCGGGCTCCTCGACTCCCGGGTTCGCCACCTTTCCGAGGGATGGCAGAGCGTGCGGGACGTGGCGTTCGGGGCTTCGGCCGGACTGGAGGCCCTGCCCAGGGGGACCACCCCGACGCAGGCCGCCGCCTGGACCATCGTGGCGCGCGTGCTGCTGAACCTTGACGAGACGATCACCAAGAATTGAATCTCCACCCCCTGCCGCCATGAACTCCCTCTCACACGAACTTAGGATCGAGGCCGCGCGAACCACCGCGCGGCGATGGTTTCTCCGGGACTGCGGCGTCGGGCTGGGATCGATCGCCCTTGCCTCCCTCCTGGGGGCGGGGCGTGCGGTGGCGGCCCCCGCCCAGGGCGCGTCCCCCCGGGGTGGCTTCAGGAACCCGCTCGCCCCGCGCGATCCCCCGATGGCCGCAAAGGCCAAGCGGGTGATCTACCTGTTCATGGCCGGGGCGCCGAGCCATCTCGATCTCTTCGATTACAAGCCGGAGCTTGAGAAGCGAAATGGCCAGCTCCCCCCCGCCGGGCTCCTCAAGGACTACCGGGCCGCATTCATCAACCCGAATTCCGCGCTCCTGGGACCGAAGTTCAAGTTCACGAAGCATGGGCAATCGGGCGCGGAGCTGTCGGAGATCCTTCCCCACCTCGCCGGCGTGGCGGACGATCTCTGCATCATCCGCTCGATGCACACCGAGGCGGTAAACCACGCCCCGGGGCAAATCCTCATGAACACCGGCTCGCAGCAGTTCGGCCGCCCGAGCCTCGGGGCCTGGACCCTTTACGGCCTGGGGAGCCAGGCCGAGGACCTTCCCGGGTACGTCGTCCTGAGCAGCGCCAACGGCACCAGCGGCGGGGCGAGCAACTGGGGGTGCGGCTTTCTGCCGACGATCTACTCGGGGATCCCGTTCCGGAGCTCGGGCGACCCGATCCTGTATCTCTCGAACCCGAAGGGGATCGATGAGGAGACGCAGCGGGCATCGCTCGATGCCCTTCGTCGCCTCAACGAACGGCAGTTCGCCTCGGCGGGCGATCCCGAGATCACGGCCCGCATCCAGGCCTTCGAGATGGCCCATCGACTGCAGAGCAGCGCCCCGGAGTTGATGGATCTCTCCGCCGAGCCGAAGTCGGTCCTTGAGATGTACGGGGTCGATCCGGCCAAGCCCGGGGGGTATGCGCGCAACTGCCTGCTCGCCCGGCGCCTGGTTGAGCGGGGGGTGCGGTTCGTGCAGCTTTTCCACGAGGCATGGGACCAACATGGCGACTTGGCAGGAGCCCTCAAGCGGAACTGCGGCGACACGGACCGCGCCACCGCCGCCCTGATCAGGGATCTCAAACAGCGAGGCCTGCTGGAGGACACCCTGGTCGTCTGGGGAGGGGAGTTTGGCCGGACCCCGATGGTCCAGGGAGGCAACGATGGACGCGACCACCACAACCGCTCCTACAGCCTCTGGATGGCCGGGGGCGGGGTCCGCCCGGGGATCACCTACGGCGCCACGGATGACCTCGGGTTCAACGTGGCGAGCAACCCGGTCCATGTCCATGACTTGAACGCAACGATCCTTCACCTGCTCGGGTTCGACCACACCAGGCTGACGTTCCGCCTGCAGGGCCGCGACTACCGCCTCACCGACGTCCACGGCGAGGTGGTCAAAGGCCTTCTTGCGTAGCCGCGAAAGAGGGACCTGATTGCCGCAA
>DMJJ01000387.1 GCA_003452185.1 Verrucomicrobiales bacterium
GGGACATGGCATCGGCTCCTCTCCAGCAGGGTGGGCGGGGATGAGCTGACGGGCGTCTTGCGGTCGCGGGCCTTTGCGCTGCCGGCGCGACTGGAGTTCTGGATGGCGGGGATGGATGGGTATCCGGACCAGCCGCCGGTGCGCCAGATCCGGATCCGGCTCTGCCTGGCGTCAACGGGGCGGGTGCTGGTGGAGGCCGATGCCCCGCAGAGCGCATCGGCCCGGAAGCTCGTTTGGGAGCTGGGTGCGGGGGCGGGCCAGCAGGGGTATTTCGAGCTCGTGGATGGGAACGACGGGGGGGATGCGGCGTGGGTGGCGTGCGGCGANNTGGCGCGGCGCGGCGCCGATCCAGTGGTCGATCCTCGCGGGCGATCGCGAGACGGGCGTGTGCCTGATGCAGATGGACGCCGGGCTCGACACCGGCCCCGAGCTGGCGCGGGTGGTCGTGCCGATCGCCGACGACGACACCACGCCGACGCTGGAGGCCAAGCTGGCGGCGGCTGGCGGGGCGCTGGTGGCCGGCGCGCTGCCCGATTTGCTGGCCGGACGGCTGACGCCGGTGCCACAGCCCCAAGCAGGCGTGACGCTGGCGCCGCTCCTGTCGAAGGCGGACGCCGCGATCGATTGGCGCCGCCCCGCGCGCGAACTGCACGCCCACATCCGGGCGATGACGCCGTGGCCGACGGCGACCACGCAGGTGCCCGAGCCCGCTGAGGTCTGGAAGGTTTTTGCCGACGATCTGGCGGTCGGCAGCCACGCCGGCGAGCCGGGGCGGATCCTCGCGCTCGACGGCGACGCGGCGTGGGTGGCGTGCGGCGACTTTCGCCCTGCATTGCCCGAACTGGAGGTCCCGGACCTGGCGCCACGCGATGTCACGGGGTGGTTGGTGGCGGCTGCGGGGATCGCGGTGCGGGTCGAGGCGCGGGACGTGGCCCCGCAACTGGCCGCGCTGGCGCTTCCCGGGGCCGGAGGGAGACTGCGCCATGAGGATCCCGAGGTGATTGATGGGGTGACCCACGCGTGGCAGTCGCTGGATCCGGGCGGGGCGCTGGCCGGGCTGCTGCCGGTGCTTCGCTCGGGATCGGGTCCGGCTTTTTACCGGGAGCGGGTGGCCCAGCTCTTCATCGGCCAAGGGGCATCGGAGGCGGACGCCGCCATCCTGACGGCCATGAAGGGGCTGCCGCAGCGGGCGCAGGAGCGCCTGGCCTATCCGCTGGCCAGCAACCCGTCAGGGGCCGAGCTGCTGTTGACGGGGATGGAGAACGGGGCCATCAGCCCCCGGGTGCTCCAGCGCGTCGGGGTGAATAACCGGCTACGGGTTTCCAAGCCACGCGACTGGGAGTCGCGGGTGGCGAAACTCAAGGCCCGGCTTCCTGCGGAGGATGATGCCCGGGATCGCCTGCTCACGGAATTCAAGGGGATCGCTTCGTCCGGCACCGGCGATGCGACACGTGGCAGGGGGGTGTTTGGAAAGAACTGCGCGGTTTGCCATCGCATCGGGGACCTGGGGGCGTTGGTAGGCCCCCAGCTCGATGGCATCGGGCAGCGGGGAGTGGACCGGCTTTGCGAGGACATTCTGGATCCCAATCGCGCGGTCGACCGGGCCTTTCGGGTCACCCTCTTCACCACACGGGATCAGGAGGTCGTGAGCGGGTTGGTGCGCCGCGAGGAGGGGGAGTTGATCGTTCTCGCCGACTCAACCGGCAAGGAGTTCACGTTGCCAAAGCGAAACGTTCAGGAGCGTCGCGAGTCGGAAACCTCGCTGATGCCGGATAACTTCGGCGAGTTGCTCTCCAAGGGGGACTTTGCCGACCTGATGGCGTTCCTGGCTTCGACGGCGCTCGACCACGGAGGCCGGTGAGGTGTTTTAACCACGGATCACCCGGATTTGCGCGGATGGGACCCCGTAGTTCACCCCCCAGCGGGGGGCGGGATGCCGGTCTGGGGGAGGATCGATCCGTTTGGAAAGTGGTCGGCTTTCCTGCGAGCGCCCGTACAAAAAAGACCCCCGGGGCTCAAGGCCACCGGGGGTTAAGGGATAAACTCAGGCTCGTGAGTCGATCGGGAGCCAATTACTTGGCCTCTTCAACCTTCGAGGCCTTGACCCACTTCTTGCCATCCTTCTCGGAGACGGTCCCCTTGACGGTCAGCTTCTCGGTGGCGCTGCAAAGCTTCTTGTGGAGGCCCTTGGTGGCATCGCTCTCGTCGATGTAATAGACAACCTTCTTGCCACCTTCCTCGACGCGGATCGCGTTCTGGCACTTGGTGGTCTCCTTGAGCTCGCACTTCGCGCAGAGGCCTTCGCCCTTGAGCGTCTTCTCGGCCGCGTTGGCGGAGGTGCTCAGGAACATCGCGGCGGCGATCGCGGCAAACGTGGTGATGAGGGTCTTCATGCTAGGTGTCCTTTCAGTGTTTCGTTGATGGTTTGTGAGTGTTGCAGGCTAAATGACTTACTTTTCGCAATAATTGTTCAATCCATTCTCAGCCGGCATGGAGTAGGCGAGATTGGCCTCGAAGTCGTTTCCCTGTCAACTCATTGCCATTCAATGGGGAGGGGTTCTATAACGGTGGAACCGAGGCTTGGAGACCCTGGGGGGGAGGGATCGGTTGGGAGGTCGGCTGGGGGATTGCCTTGGACTGGGGTTTGGTCCTAAGTCATAGGAATCATGGCGAAAAGCACGACAGGAACCTCGCAACAGCTTCTGGATCGGCATGTTCGCGCCCTGCTTCGGTGCGACCGCTGTCCGCACATGCTGAAGCCGGTGGTTTCGGGTGGGGCGGTCCTGAGCCGGGTGATGCTCGTTGGCCAGGCGCCGGGGGACAAGGAGCCGATCCTGGGTCGGCCGTTCGCCTGGACTGCGGGAAAAACCCTCTTCCGGTGGTTTGAAGGAGCCTTGGGTTGGAGCGAAGCGGAGGTGCGCGCCCGGATCTACTTTGCGGCGGTTTGTCGCTGTTTTCCCGGCAAGAAGGCGGCCGGGGGGGACCGGGTGCCCGATGACTCGGAAATCGCGAACTGTTCGGGGTGGATGGAGCGGGAGGTGGGGATCCTTCGTCCAAAACTGGTGGTCCCGGTCGGGAAGCTCGCTATTTCCCAGTTCATGGAGGTCGATCGGCTTGATACCACCATCGGCAAGGTCTTCAGAATCACGAAATGGGGGGCTGAATTCGACCTGGTTCCGCTGCCCCACCCGTCCGGGGCTTCCCCCTGGCATCGGATGGAACCGGGAAAGACCCTTCTCCAACAGGCGCTGCGCCTTGTGGCGGCCCGGGTGACGGAATCGGGGGCCCGGGGGGGCACCGAATCCCTTTGACTCAGCCCCCCCCTGCGATATCCTCCGCGCCTGCTTTTTTATGGCGAAACTGACCGTACGAGATCTGAGCTTGCGGGGCAAACGGGTGTTTGTCCGGGTGGACTACAACGTTCCGATGGCGGAGAAGGATGGCCAGATGGTCATCAACGACGTGACCCGCATCAAGGAGACGCTGCCGACCCTCGACCTTCTGGTGCAGGGCGGGGCGCGGATCATTCTCGCGGCTCATCTTGGTCGTCCCGACGGGAAGCGTGAGGCGACGATGTCGCTCCGCCCCGTGGCGGCGAAGCTGGCGGACATGCTCGGCAGGCCGGTCGCGTTTGTTGACGAGTGCGTCGGGGAGAAGGTGGAGCAGACGGTCGGGGCCCTGAAGGATGGGGATATCCTCGTGCTCGAGAACACCCGGTTCCATGCAGAGGAGGAGAAGAACGACCCTGAGTTTGCTGCGCGCTTGGCCAAGCTGGCAGACCTCTATGTGAACGACGCTTTCGGTGCCGCCCATCGTGCCCATGCCTCGACCGAGGGAGTGGCCCGGGTCGTGGCGGCCCGTGGCGGGCAGTGCGCCGCCGGCCTCCTGATGGAGCGGGAGCTGAAGTTTCTCGGGGAGGAGCTCGACTCCCCGGCCCGACCCTTCGTGGTGATTCTTGGCGGGGCGAAGGTCTCGGACAAGATTCAGGTGATCGATCGCCTCCTCGAGAAAGCCGACACCATCCTGGTGGGTGGAGCCATGGCTTACACCTTCCGGCTGGCGCAGGGATACAAGACCGGCAAGTCGCTCGTGGAGCCCGATGCCACGCACGTCGCGGTGCGGGCCCTTGCCAAGGCCGCCGAGCGCGGGGTGCGGTTTCTGCTTCCCAGCGACAACGTCATCGCCACGCCGGTCAACACCGGGAAGCTGAACAAGAAGGGGAAGCCCGTGATGGAGTTCCAGAACGCCCGGCTGAACGCGGCGCTGGACATTCCCGAGGATGCCGAGGGATTCGACATCGGACCCGCCACCGCGGCCCGTTACTCCGAAGTGATCCGCGGGGCCAAGACCATTCTCTGGAATGGGCCGATGGGGATGTT
>DMJJ01000261.1:0-6578 GCA_003452185.1 Verrucomicrobiales bacterium
TGACATCCTTGGCATGCAGGATCCGTCGCTGCGAGTGCCCCCCCTCCCGCCCCAGGTCGAGCTCCGTGTCGCCATGCTTCGACTCGGGAATCTCCCGCTCCGAAAACCGCATCCCAAACTCGATCAGCTCCGCGATCCGGGCCGGCCCCTCCTCAACAATGGTCCGCACAACCTCCTCCTTGCAGAGCCCAGCCCCCGCAGCCAGGGTGTCGCGGATGTGCGCCTCAAAGGAATCTTCCTTGCTCGTGACCGCCGCAATCCCCCCTTGCGCGTAGTTTGTGTTCGATTCCGCCCGGTGCTTCTTGGTCAGAATCGCCACCCGCCCGCGGGAGGCCATCTTCAGGGCAAAAAACAACCCCGCAATCCCGCTCCCCAACACCAGGTAGTCAAACTTTCGATCGGCAGCAACACTCATGCAGTTCAAATGCGGGCGTTATCGATAAGCCTCGTCGTTCCGACCCGAACCGCCAACGCAAAATGGGTCCCCACCCCAACCCGGGTCGCCGGAACCAGCGTCTCAGGATCAAAGAAGGCCAGGTAATCAATCTTCGCTTCCGGGTTCAATTCAATGCCCCGCGAGAGGGTTCGCACCAAGGAGGAGCAAGGTACGGACCGACCCCGACTGCGGATAATCCGTCGGGCCTCACGGATTGCGTTCCAGAGGCAGATCGCCTGTTTTCGTTGGGCCGGGGTGAGGTAGGCGTTTCTCGAGCTCATCGCCAGGCCATCCCGCTCCCGGATGGTTGGGGAGACGACGATCCTGCCGTGGAAGTTGAGGTCGGCGGCCATCCTGCGGAGGACCGCTGCCTGTTGCCAGTCCTTGGCCCCGAAGATGGAGATGTCGGGGAGGATGAGGTTGAAGAGCTTGGCGACGACGGTGGTCACACCGCGGAAGTGGGTGGGACGCGAGGCCCCCTCCATCGGCCGGGTGAGGGCTTCCTCCACCACGTAGGTGGAGTAGCGGCCTTGGTCCCGGCCCGGGTACATCTCGGCATCGGAGGGGAAGAAGAGGGCGTCGGCCCCCATCCGACGGCAGAGGGCCCGGTCCCGGAGGAAGTCCCGGGGGTAGCGGGAGAGGTCCTCGGTGGGGGCGAACTGGGTCGGATTGACATACAGGCTCACCACCACCTTGCCCCTGGGCCCTGCCTCCCGGCGGGCGCGGCGGATCAGGCTCGCGTGGCCTTCGTGCAGGTATCCCATGGTCGGGACCAGGGCGACACGGGTTCCGGCCCGCTTCCACCGGAGTGCCAGTCGCTGCATGGCGTTGAGTGATGCGACGATCCGCATGCGGGAGATTTACTTGAGGATCGTCGGGAAGATACAGCCAAAAGACCGGAATTAATCGTTGCCACCCGCTTTCGGGTTGTGGCTTGATGCCCGAAGGAAAAGCTGACCTCGCGCTGGTGTTCCTGGCACTTTGGGGTAACTTTTCAGTGCTCATGGTTTCCGCTAAGCGAGAAAGCGTACGCGTGCTCTACACCGGGCGGGTGCAAGGTGTCGGGTTTCGGTACATGGCCAAGACGGTCGCCCAAGGTTACGAGGTGACGGGTCAGGTCCGCAACCTGCCTGATGGCAGGGTGGAGTTGCTCGCAGAGGGGGGGAGGGAGGAGCTGGACGCGTTCCTTCAAGCCATCCGGGATTCGGGACTTGGCCCCTGCATTCGGCAGGAGGATCTGAGTTGGGATGCCTGCGGAGTCCACTTCAAAGGGTTTGAGATCGTCCGATAAGCGCAGATAACGATGAGGTACGCGGTCATTGCCGACATTCATTCGAACCTTGAGGCCCTGGAGGTCGTGTTAGCCGATTCCCGGGAGCAGAAATGCACTCATTACTGCTGCATTGGCGACGTGGTGGGCTACGGGGCCAACCCGCGCGAGTGCCTTGAGATCGTCCGGAGCATGGGGATGCCCTGCGTCAAGGGGAACCACGACGAATACTGCTCCATGGACGAGACCCTCGAGGGTTTCAACCCCCACGCCGCGGAGGCGGTCCAGTGGACCCGCCAGCAGCTCAGCGCCGAGGACCGCCAGTGGCTCCGCGACCTGAAGTACGTCCGCCTGGTGGCCAGTTTCTCCATGGTGCACGCCACCCTGGATGTCCCCCAACGCTGGGGCTACGTGTTCGACAAGCTCGCCGCCGCAGCCAGCTTCACCTACCAGAACACGAGCGTTTGTTTCTTCGGCCACACCCATGTGCCAGTGGCCTTCATCCGGGACAGCATGGTGCGCGGAGGGACCTACTCGAAGTTCAAGGTCGAGCCCGGCCGGAAGTATTTCGTCAACGTCGGGAGCGTGGGCCAACCCCGCGACCTCAACCCGAAGGCGGCCTACGTGGTGTATGACCTCGATGAGCAGACCATCGAGCTCCGACGGCTCGATTACGACATCGCCAAGGCCCAGAAGAAGATCCTCGATGCAGGCCTGCCGCCTCGCCTCGCCGACCGGCTCTCGCATGGCAAGTGACCCTCCGGGTCCCGGGAGCCCGACTTGAGCAACGGGACACAGGAGCCAGTCGAGAAGGCCGCTTCACGGCTTGAGGGGATCGCCGGCCTGCGAACGCCGGGGTCTCCCGCCGCCTCCCGGAGCCGTCCCCTCCCTCCGCTGCCCACCCCGCCGCCGGAAAGCATCCTGATCCTCAAGCCGAGCTCCCTCGGTGACGTGATCCAGGCGATCCCTGTCCTCCGCCTGCTCCGGCTCCGGTTCCCGTCAGCCCACATCGCCTGGTGGGTCGATGCCTCCCTCACGCCGCTGCTCGAGGGGGATCGCGACCTGAGCGAAGTCATCCCATTCCACCGCCGTGAGCTCAAGGCGTGGCGCGGCGTGGTCGGGTTTGGGCAGTCGGTCCTCCGGATGCGGCGTCGCCGCTTCGACTGGGTGCTCGATCTCCAGGGGCTTCTCCGGAGCAGCGTCGTGAGCTGGGTGGCGAACGGCGGGCTGACGGCAGGGGTCGATGATCCGCGCGAGGGGGCGGCGGCCTTTTACGACCTGGCGGTCCCCCGCCCGAGCCAGGCAACGCATGCCGTTGACTGGTACCTGGAGGTGCTCCGACGCGTCGGCGTCCCGACCGATCTTCCCTTTGAGTGGCTTCCGCAGCGACCCGCGATCGCGCAGTCGATCCTGGCCCGCTGGCCCGTCGGCGACCGTCGCTGGATCTGCCTCCAGCCGGGCGCCCGATGGTGGAACAAGCGGTGGCCGGTACGGCATTTCCAGGAGGTGGTGCGGCGCGTGGCCGCCGCCGACCCCGGCATCGGCTTCGTGGTCCTCGGGGGCCGGGAGGACAAGCCGCTGGGGCAGGAGATCTCCGGTGCGCACCCGGGGAGGATCCTCGACCTCACAGGCGAGCTCTCGCTCCCCGAGATGATCGAGTGGCTCAGGGTCGCCGACCTCATGCTGACGAACGACACCGGCCCGATGCACGCCGCAGCCGCCCTGGGGATCCCGGTCGTCGGCCTGTTCGGTCCCACGGATCCGAGACGCACCGGCCCCTACGGCCAGGTCACCGAGGCGGTGAGGATCCCACTCCACTGCTCCCCCTGCCTGAAGCAACGGTGCCGAAACCCCCGCTCGATGGCCTGCCTGGAGGACATCTCCCCGGAGCTCGTGACCCGGGCCATCCAGAGCCGCTGGCACCCCTCCCGTTGAGCCTCCCCCCCGGCGGGCGCGTTGAATACCCGTCCGCGGCTCTTCGTCGGTGTTGCCGGTGACAGGCCCCCGGGTTTGCCGCTTGCGGGCCTCTGAACCACGGACCTAGAGTGATTCCATGAAAGCTATCGTCTTGATCGCGGCCTGCCTGGCCGCGGGGCTTCTCTCCCTCCAGGCCCAGGTCACCGTCGAGATCGATCTCGACCAGACCCAGTTCATCCGCAACGAGGCCATCCCCGTCACGGTGCGCATCAGCAACCGGGCCGGCAAACCGCTCAAAATCGGAGAGAGCCCCGACTGGCTGACCTTCAACGTGGAGAGCCGCGATGGAAAAACCCTCAGCCCCGGGCAGGACGTGTTTGCGGGCGGCAACTTCGACCTCGCCTCGGCCGGGACGGTCACCAAGGTGATCGACATCGGCCCCGCCTACGACCTCACCCACCCCGGCACCTACAAGCTCACCGCCGTCGCCCGTTTTCCCTCCCTGGGGGCCATCGCCTCGAGCGCCACCCTCAGCTTCGACGTCGTCCGCGGCACCAGCCTCTGGGAGGAGGTGTGCGGGGTGCCGGACACCGCCGGGGCTCCCCAGTTCATCCGCTACTCGCTGCTCCAGTCCTACCGCGGGAAGGAGCTGAAGCTCTACCTGCGAGTCGCCGAGGAGCCGGAGTCCGCCGTCGCCCGGGTCATCCAGCTCGGGTCGGTGGTGTCGTTTGCGAAGCCGGAAAAGTTCATCGATCCACGGAGCCACCTGCACATCCTCTATCAGAGCGGCGCCCGAACCTACGACTACTTCGAGGTCACGACCCAGGCGGCCATCGTGACGCGCAAGTCGTATGAAAGCTCCGCCTCCCGCCCCCACCTCAAGGTGACGGAGGATGGGAAGGTGGGCATCTTCGGCGGCTTGCTGCGCGGCCCTCAGCCAGCCCCCGCAACCAATGCACCCCCCGCAGCCCCCGAGAGCAAGTAGCCCGCGAGGCGCACCCCCCCGGCGATCCTGCCCCGCCGCCCGGCGGGCCCCGCACCCGTACCCGCGCCTGCGATGGATGGTCGCCCTGCTGCTCCTCGCCGCCGGGCTGGCGCGCGGCGGCGAGGTGACGCTGGAGCTTCGGAACGGCGACCGGGTCTCCGGGATCCTGGTGTCGGAATCCGATGGCCGCATCCGCATCCGGCATCCCTCGCTCGGTCTGCTCCGGATTGCCGTGGGCGACGTGACCAACCGGATCACCGCGCCGCTCCTCCCGCCCTCCGCCACCGCCACCGCCGTGGCCTCGGCTCCGGCCCCCTCACCGGCTCCCGCCTCCGTCCCGGCGGGAGGCGCCTCGCCCAAGCCGCCCACCCCACCCCCCACGGCCGCCGGCGTCGCAGCCGCCAAGCCGGCCGCCCCCAAGCCCCCCCCGCCCCGCCATTGGAACTTTGACATGCAGGCCGGGCTCGACCTGGGGTTCGGGGCCACGGACCGGCATCTGTACAACGCCCGGGCAAGGGCGCTCTACGCCCGCGAGAAGCTGCACAACTCCATGGACGCGATGTTCACCTACGGGCAGGCGGGCGGGATCCGGTCGGCCGACCGGCTCGACGGGCTGATGAAAACGGACTACGAGATCGGACGCCGTCTCTTCCTCTACAACCTCGGGGGGGGAGGGAGGGATGCGATCCGTCACCTCGACCTCCACTACGAAACCGGGCCGGGGCTCGGCTATCACCTCATCCGCATGGACCGGCTCAAGCTCAACACCGAGCTTGGGGGAAACTATCAGTCGAACCGGTATTCCGACGGGACCGAGGCGGAATCCTTCTTCTACCGGATCGCCGAGGATGCCATCTGGCAGGCGACTCCCAAGCTCGCCTTCGACCAGAAGCTGGAATTCTTCCCCGGGATCACCGACATGGAACGCTACCGGATCCGCTTCGAGGGCAACATGCGCTACGCCCTCCGCGGCAACCTCTACCTCAACCTCACCGCCCTGAACCTCTACGACAACCACCCGCCGCAGGGAATCTCCCGCAACGACCTCCAGCTCCGGTCGAGCGTGGGCGTGAAGTTCTGACGCAGGCCCCCGGAAGGGCCTCCGGCACCCCGGGGCGACGGCGCACAGGACTGCGGGCGGACGGCACCTCAGCCGACCGAGATCGCGTGGCCGCGCGGGGTCTTCACCGTCCGGGTCAGCTGCAGGATCTTCGCCACCACACTGGCGACGTCCGGGAGGACGAAATCATGGTGCACCGGCCCCACCCAAGGGGACTTCACCAGCAGGGAGATGCACCCCGCGGTCCGGGCCGCCTCGGCGTCCTGCCACTTGTCGCTGATGACATATGAGTGATCCAGGTCGAGATGCCACTTGAAGGCTGCCTCGATCAGGAGGCCGGGCTTCGGCTTCCGGCATGGGCAGCGGTCATGCTCGTCGTGGGAGCACAGCATCAGGTCGTCGAGCGGGAAGGTGCGGCGCAGGATGTCGTGCATCCGGTCGAGCTCCCGGCGCGAGAGCGTCCCACGCGAGACCCCTGGCTGGTTCGTGGTCGCGATGAGGGCGAACCCGGCCTCCTTCAGCTGCCGCAGCGGCTCGACATTCTCCGCAACCACCTTGAACTCCTCAAGGCTCGTCGGGCTGATCTGGTGTTTGGGCCCCACCCGGACGTGGTTCAGGATGGCGTCGCGTTCGATGAATACGGCTGTTTTCATGCTGTGGAGTTTCGGGGATCGATGGCGCTGAGGGCCCCCGGCAAAGGGCTGCCAGCCCGGGCAATCGACGACGAAGCATGAACCTGCGGACGCCGGAGGGATCTTACCTCCTCGGGCCCCCTGGGGACACAAAACGACATACGACTACGACACGGCTGCATGAGTGCTTAGGTTGCTACCGTCAACTTATCCACCTTTCCTCAACGCGCTACAAAGAATCGCAGAAGGGGTGAAAAAATTCGGTAACAAGCACGCTA
>DMJJ01000261.1:6918-8036 GCA_003452185.1 Verrucomicrobiales bacterium
GGGGGTCGCGTCAGCGCCCGCCTCAGTTGACCAGATCCTGCTGGGTCCGGATGTGCCCCTCCATCATCCGGACGATGGGGACCGCCCGGTTCAATGCGGTCTTTTCAGTCTCTCCAGGAAAGCTCTTCATGACGAGACGCACCGCCGCGACGGTGTCCCCGTTGGCATCATGCATCGGGAGGGTCATGGTGATGGTCTTGCTCACCTTCGACTGGTAGACGCGGCTTCGCTGCACCACGTCGTGCTCGATCTCCGTGGCCTTTTTTCCCAGGTCCTCGGGATTCAGCGAGGCGATCACCTTCACCCCGTCCTCCTTCGGGGAGCGGGCGTAGATGCGCACATCCTCGACCTGGTATCGACGGTGGGCATCCCGCACCAGGGTTTGCGCCAGGATCTCCCGCGGGGTGTAGTTCAGCCGGCCGTTGGAAAACCGGCTCAAGGAATCGGACTTGGTCCAGAAGCCGACCTTCCCGGCGATGAAGGTCTTGTCCATCATCTTGGGGATGGCCTCCTTCCCGTTGAAGAGGATCCGGATGTGGTTGCCGCGGCACTCCACCCCGAGCTCATGCCACACCCCCTTGGCGATCGGGATGCGGACCCCGATCGGCTCGCTGCGGATCCCCTCGACGATCTTGAAGAAGTAGAGCGTTCCTCCCAGGGCGCTGGCCCGGACGTAATAGAAGTTTCTCTCGTCCTGGTAGCGGAACACCAGGCCGGCCATCTGCTCCTTTTCCCCGTCGAGCATCTTGATGTTCGCCGTGAAGGTGAAGTCGCCGTAGGTGTCCCCCGTGTAGACGAGCATCGGGAACCGCTCGTCGGTCCCGTCGCGCGAGGACTGCTCAATCGCCCGTTGCACGGTGCGGCGCTTCGATTGTCCGCTCAGGTCGGCGAACGCCGAGGGGATCTGATCCTCCACCACGCGCCACTGGCCCGGGGCGCCACCGCCAGCCAGCACGTTGGTGAACCCCGCGGGCAACGACCCCAGGGGAGCGTCCGTAAGGTCGAACGCCCGCTCGGCGGCGGGCATGGAGGCGGCCAGGAACCACAGCACCCCGGCCACGAGCAGCGCCGGGATCTTTGAGCAACAGGATTGCATGCGACAACGACCCTACCAGACG
>DMJJ01000185.1 GCA_003452185.1 Verrucomicrobiales bacterium
GTTTTCCTCCGGCACCGCCCCTCCCCGGACCCCCTCGCCCCCCTCCACGATCACGACAAATTCCCCCTTGCGGGGCCGCTCCCGCCAAACCTGGAGCAGCTCCGCCGGAGTCCCCCTCAGGAACTCCTCATGCCGCTTGGTCAATTCCCGGGCCAGCACCACCTGGCGCTCGGGCATCACCTCGGACAACTCCCCGAGTAGCTTCTCCACCCGGTACGGCGACTCGTAAAAAACCAGCGTGGCCGTCCCGGCGCGAAGGGCCTCCAGCCGACGACGACGTTGCCCCGACTTGTGGGGAAGAAACCCCACGAAATGGAACTCCTCGGTCGAGAGCCCGCTCGCCGTCACCGCCCCCACCAAGGCACAAGGCCCGGGAACCGCCTCCACCCGCCGGCCAGCCTCCAGCACCGCCCGGACGAGCCGTTCGCCAGGGTCGCTGATCCCGGGGGATCCGGCGTCGCTCACCAGCGCCACCCTGGCTCCCGTCGCAAGCATCTTCAGGATCTCCTCTCCACGACGCCTCTCATTGTGCTCAAAACAGCTGATCATCCGCTTCGAGATCCCAAAATGGGCGAGCAGCTGGCCCGTCCGGCGGGTGTCCTCCGCCGCTACTAGGTCGCACTCCTTCAGCGTGCGAAGCCCCCTGAGGGTGATGTCTTCCAGGTTCCCAATGGGTGTCGCAACGAGGTACAGCGTGCCGGGGATCAGGGGAGGAAGTTCCGCCTTGGGCGAGGCGGGCAGATTGGGAACGGGATCGCCAGTCATTCGCCAACACTCTTGATCGGGGGCCCCGGGGGGGCAAATCAAAACCGCTCCGCTCCCACCCTACCTCGTTCCCCACGCCCACTCCAGGCCGTCAGGAAGCGACTCGCGCGCATACTCCACGACGACGAACCCCTGGAGGGCAAACCGTTTCGCGGCCCCGTCCATCGCTCAGGGGGTGGGCCGCCCCAGCAGGGCGGAAAGCGCCACCCGGAGCGACGGAAACGCAAGCTCCCCGGGGTCGACCTCCCCGGGAGGTATCCACTCCAGCCCGGCAACTCCATCCAAGGCGCGGGCTGACTCGATCGCTCCCGCCGTTGCCACGAAGAACAGGTCCAACACCGGATAGGTCACCCCCTGATACAGGTAGACGTTTGGACTCGAGCAAAGGAACCGAAGGTTCTCCACCTCCAGCCCCACCTCTTCGCGGACCTCGCGACGGAGCCCCCCCTCGGCGGTCTCCCCAATGTCGACAAACCCCCCGGCCAGCGCCAGCTTGCCCCGCGCAGGCTCCTTGGCGCGGCGGATGAACAACCCCCTGCCGTCCGGGGCGAGGAGAAAGGCGGCCGCCGCAACGGCGGGATTAAAGTAATACAGGAACCCGCATCCGGCGCACCGGAACGGGGCTTCCCGCGTCCCACGAGGAATGCCGCAGCGCGGGCAGTAGGCGAAAAGACGGAAGGGATCCATGCGGGTTCGCGGCGCCGGACTCAGCGGTGGCGGGCGACGGGAATGAGCGGCTTCAGGAGGTCGCGGGCGACGCGCAATGCCCGCTTGCGGCCGCTCAGCGTCCGACCGAAGGTGTCGTCCTCCACCTCGATGCAAACGGGCCCATCGTAACCCGCTCCGACGAGCGATCGCATGAAGCGGGCCCAATCGATCTCCCCAGCCCCCGGGATCCGGGGTTGGTGCCACTCGAGCGGGAAGGCGAAGGCCCCGACCTGATTCAGGCGCTCCCGGTCGATCCGGACATCCTTGGCATGGAAATGGAAGATCCGGTCCCGAAACTCCCGAAGCGGCCGCACCGGGTCCATCTGCTGGAGAACGAAGTGGGAGGGGTCGTAGTTCAGCCCAAAGTTGCGGCTTGGGATGTCGGAGAACATCCGGCGCCAGATGGCCGGGGAGGTGGCAAGGTTCTTCCCCCCAGGCCACTCGTCACGGGTGAACAGCATCGGACAGTTCTCGATCCCCACCTTCACCCCGTGATCCTCGGCATACGCGATCAGGGGGCGCCAGGTCTTGAGGAACCTCGGCCAGTTCTCGTCCACGGAGCGGGTCCAGTCACGGCCGACAAAGGTGTTCACACGGTCGAGCCCGAGGAGGGAGGCCGCCCGGATCACCTTCCGCAGGTGCGCGACCGCCTTGCGGCTCACGGCCGGGTCGGGATCGAGCGGATTTGGGTAATACCCGAGGCCCGAGATCCCGACCCCGTACTTGGCCGAGAGCGCCTGCACCTCCCCGGCCCTGCCCCGGGTGAACCCCTCGACATCCACATGGGTCACGCCGGCGAACCGGCGTTCCGCCTTCCCTGCAGGCCAGCACATCAGCTCGACGGCGTCGAACCCCTCCAGGTTGGAAAACTCAAGGAGGTCATCAAGCGGCAGCTCGGGAAGGATGGCGGAGACGAATCCAAGTTTCATGGCAGTGTCGTGCTACCCGCTACATAGCGGGCAGCCGAAGTCGGGGACAATGTTTTTCTCCACGGCTGGAGGGGGAAGGCAGGGCGAATCACCCACGACCCATCCCCTCCCCGGCCTCCCGCCCGGGCGGTGGGTCTGCAGTGTTGGGCATCCCTTCGCAGATCGGGCCAGTTCAGGGTTTCCACCCGCACGATTTCAGGCTAAACGGTCCGCCCATGAAGCCTCACGCCTCTCCCTTCCGTCGCCCCGGGCCCCGTTCCGCGGCCCCCGCGCTTGCGTTGGTCTCCCTCCTCCTCACCCTGGGCCGCCCGGCCGTTGCCGCCACCCCTTCCGCCGCGGGGCAGTGGCCCCAGTTCCGTGGGCCCAACAGCTCCGGAGTGCTCGAGGCTGCAAAGCCCCCTTCCTTCTTCGGGCCGGGGACCAACCTTGGCTGGAAGGCCGAATCGCCGGCAGGGGTCTCCTCCCCATGCATTTGGGGGAACCGGCTCTTTCTCACCGGCGAAGCAGAGGGCGAACTCGTCACGCTCTGCTACGATACCGAGACCGGCCGTGTGCTCTGGCGAAAGGGGGTCCAGTCCCAGCCCCCAAGGGAGCTCCACAAGGCGAACCACCCGGCTTCGGCCACCCCCGCCACCGATGGGTCCGCACTCTGCGTCTATTTCCCGACGTTCGGGCTGGTGGCCTACGATTACTCCGGCCGCGAGCTCTGGAGAAAACCGATGCCGGGCCTGCTGGTCCGGAACGGGAGCGGCACCTCCCCGGCCATGATCGAGGGACGCCTCATTCTCAACTGCGACGTCGAGGAAGGAAAATCGTTCATCGCCGCCTATGAGCCCCGCTCAGGCCGGGAGCAGTGGAGGACCCCCAGGACCAACTACATCAGCGGGTACACCACCCCCGTGCTCTGGAGCCACGAGGGACGCGACGAACTGCTGATCTCCGGCAGCCTGCGGGTGGCGGGCTACGCCCTCCGCGACGGACGCGAGGTCTGGAGCGCGGCCGGCACCGAGGCGGTGAGCGTGACCCCCACCCCCGTGCTGGGCCATGGGATGGCGTACGTCATGTCCCGAAGCATCGGCGGGGCCAAGCTCCCGCCGTTTCCCATCTTCCTCCTCGGAGTCGACAAGGACGGCGATGGCAAGATCTCCCGTGCCGAGATGCCCCGACAGATGGTGGAACAGGGGATGTTCGCCGGCTTTGACCAGAACCACGACGGCTTTGTGGAACAGGCCGAGTGGGACCGGGCCGTCGCCTTCGTCGGCCAGGGGGACTACGGCCTGTTCGCCCTGCGCCCCCCGGGCGAGGGGGACCTGACCGCAACCCACATCGCCTGGCGACACAAGAAAGGGGTGGCCTCGGTGAGTTCCCCCCTCTTTTACCGCGACCGCCTCTACGTCGTGCAGGACGGAGGGAGGGTCTCGTGCTACGAGGGCGCCAGCGGCGAGAAGCGGATCGAGCAGGAACGACTTGGGCCGGAGGGTGAATACTTCGCCTCGCCCGTGGCCGCGGATGGGAGGATCTTCTACTCCTCCGCCCGGGGTGTGATCACCGTCACCGAGGCGGGGGATACCCTGAAAGTCATCGCTTCAAACGACCTCGCCGAACCGATCCTTGCCACGCCCGCGCTCCATGGGAATGCCCTGGTGGTCCGGACGCAGAACCATCTCTGGAGCTTCCACGCCGCGGCAAAGTAGCCCACGCGACCCGGAGAGCCGGGATCAATGCATCTGGATGTCGCAGCTGCCCACCCCTCCACGGAAGAAGTTGAACTGAACGTTCGGGTGTTCAGCGAGCAGCGACATCGGCACCGCCGAGTCGACAATTCCCTTCGCAATCATGAGGGTCGTCAACCGCTGGCCGAACGGGTTGTCGTGGTTCCCGGCGTGCCAGATCGAGACCTTCTCCGCCTTCCAGGTCTCCACCGGACCGACGCTCACCGCCTGGGTCGGCACGAGTGAGATGTTGCCCCCGCCGGAGGTGCGGGCGTTCTGGGCGATGGTCAACGGGTGAAGGTCGACCACCCGGGTCTCCAGGGCCCGGTATTCTGCAGCTGAAGGCGGGGCCTCCGCATGGC
>DMJJ01000188.1:0-25013 GCA_003452185.1 Verrucomicrobiales bacterium
CACGGGACGCTGACCTACCAGTGGAAGAAGGGTGCGACGGACGTGGTCGGTGCCACCTCGGCGACCCTGACGATCGCCAACGCTCAGCAGTCTGACGAAGGGAGCTCCACCGTGGTGGGCAACGCGAACCACGGGACGCTGACCTACCAGTGGAAGAAGGGTGCGACGGACGTGGTCGGTGCCACCTCGGCGACCCTGACGATCGCCAACGCTCAGCAGTCTGACGAAGGGAGCTACACGGTGGTGGTGAGCAACGAGGCCGGGAGCGTCACCAGCTCGGCGGCGACGCTGACCGTTCTGGTGTCTCCGACGATCACGACTCAGCCGGTGGGCGTTACGGTGGCCCTCGGTGGGACGATCAACCTCTCGGTCATCGCCTCGGGTTCTCCGACTCTCAGCTACCAGTGGTTCAAGGGCTCGACCCTGATCGCCGGGGCTACGAGTGCGTCGCTCGCAATCTCCCCCGCCACTGCGGGAGATGCCGGCAGCTACACGGTGAAGGTATCGAACGGAGCGGGCTCCGTCACGAGCTCCGCGGCGGTTGTGCAACTCCTGGGGGCTCCGACGATCACGGCGATCCTTTACTACGGGACCGCGGCGGAGGTTCAGTTCAACTCCTCGACCGGGGTGCTCTACACCCTGGAGAGCAAGAACAGCCTGAGCGACACCACCTGGACTCCGGTGCCCGGGGCTGAGCACGTGCCGGGCGTGGGAGGGGCGATGAGCGTCTACGACATCAACGCCAGCACCCCGACGCGCTTCTACCGGCTGAGGGCGGAATAGCCTGCCGGGCTCAGGGCGTCAGACCGTGTTTCACAGATTCGCCCCGGCGGTCGTCTCCTGCGTGCAGGAGGAGGACCGCCGGGTTTTTCTTTGCGTGTCAGGGGCAGGGGGCCGGAAGGGAAGCAGGGAATCAGGGCGGGGAGGGGGTGTTTTCTCCCGGCGGGGCCGCTGTGGGCGGGAGTGGCAGGAGGATTGTGAACCGGGCGCCCGCCCCAGGGGCCGTCCTCAGGGCGATCCCGAAGCCCTCCTGCTCCGCGATGGAATAGACCATGGAGAGGCCGAGTCCTGTGCCCCGCTCGGCTCCGACATTCTTCGTGGTGAAGAAGGGTTCGAAGATCCGGCTCGCAATGGGGGCCTCCATCCCCGGGCCGTCGTCCGCGACGACGAGCGCCGCGTACTCCGCCGCGCTCCGGGCGCGGAGCACCAGCACCCCCTCGGCTTCGGGGTTGCGGCCCACGAGGATCTGGAGCCGGCCCTTGCCCTGCATGGCCTCGGAGGCATTTACAACTAGGTTCAGGAGGATCTGCTCGAGCCGTCCCCGGGAGGCGTCGATCGGGGGCATATGGGCGTCCAGCGCGAGGTCGAGGGTGATTCCGCTCAGGAATTGCTTGCTGAGCAGCCCCACGGTGTCCTCCACCAGATCGGGAACCGAAACCGGCCCGCGATCGGAGGATCCTCCGGTGGTGTACCCCAGCATGGATTGCACGACATGCTTGCCTTGTTGTACCGCCCGATCGACCTCCTCGGTGTTCTCGGCCACGGTGGGGAGGTGCCCCGCCTCGCGGGTGATCAGGCGGTTGGACATCCGGATGACGGAGAGCAGGTTGTTGAAATCGTGCGCGATTCCAGCGGCAAGGGTGCCGAGTGCCGTCATCTTTTGGCTATGGAGGATCTCGGCCTGCGCGATCTCGAGATCACGGGTGCGTTGCTCGATGAGCTTGTCCACCTCGAGGTAGGCGCTGATGAGTTGTCTCTGGCGCCGGAGCACGAACCAGGTGCTGAGGATCCCGAGGAGCACGGCGGTGCCGACCAGGGTGAGGAAGCGCGTCGAGGTTTCCCCCAGGGTCGGGAGCGCCGTGGGAGCGCGCGGGGATGCGTCTCCCGCGGGGGGAGGGGTCCCGCCGGCCCGGTCCCACGCCCAATCGAGTCCGGCGGTGGAGAGTTCGGTGCGGAGCTTGCCGAGGTCCCAGAACTGGACGTGGTCCGCGATCGTCCCCACTGCCAGGAGCGAGTCGGTTGCGCTGAACTCCATGCAGGTGATGGTGAGGGGTTCGGGTGCGGCCAGCGAGGCGAGGGTTTCCCCGGTGCCGGGATCGATGAGGACCACCGTCTGCCGCTGGCGGGTAATCGCCAGGATGTGGCTGTCGTGTGAGAATGCCACCACTCCGGGAAGATCACTGGAGCTTTCGACCGGCAGGGTCCGCACCGGTGTCCAGGAGCCGGTCTCGAACAGGGTGCACTCGGTCCCGCCGGCCAGGGCCAGAAAACGCCCGTCCGGGCTGAAGCTGGGGTTCGCGTTTCCGGGGGCGAGTCGTCGGATTCGCCTGCCGGTGACGGCATCCCACAGAATCGACCCGGTTCCGTGAAAGGTACCGGTCACCGCCCACCGGCCGTCCGGACTCAGCACCGGGAGCTTTGGGAGGTCCGCCCCGTCGAGCGTGACCAGCCTGTCGGGCCCCTCAATCTCGACAATCACGGCCTGGGTGTCGCTGACCGGCAGCCCGACCCGCCGTCCGTCCGGGCTGAGCGACGCGGCATCGACGTGCTGCGTGGAGGGGAGGGTGAAGGTGCGCTCGACGGAGAGCTCCACAGGGTCCCCGCCTGCACGTCCCCGGGGCCCAAGCGACCAGACCGTCAGCCGGTTGTCCCCGCAGGTCACGATCCGATCGCCCCCCGGGAGGAAGAACACAGACCGCGCCCGTGCCATGGCACGGCGGGCCAGCAGGCGGTTTGAGGCCACGTCGAAGATTCTGAGCCCGTCCGCCTTGATAAGCGCCAGGGTCCGGGCGTCGGGGCTCAGGGAGATGTTCCAGATGTTGCCATCGGAGCCGTCGTGCGAGGTGAGCTTCTGATAGGTGGTCGGGGTCGAGACATTCCACCAGCCCCAGGCCTGCCCCGTGCCGCTCCGGGTGGTGTAGGCCAGACGGGTGTCGTCCGCGGAGAAGCCGAGGGGAAAACCACGGGAGGTGCTGAGGATGAGCGTGCCGGTGTGGGGATCCCAGAGGCGTGTGAAATTGTCGTAGGAGCTGGAGACGAGCAATCCCCCCCGATGATCAAACTGGAGGGTGTTGATGACGTTGCGGTGGGCCGGGAGCCGTTGTGAACGGCCTGACTCGATGTCCCAGATCTCCAGGTCTCCGAGCCCATCCCCGACGGCGAGGTGCACTCCGGCGAATGCCATGGAATCGATTGGAGCCTGGTGGTTGAACGTCCTGAGCCGTTCCCTCCGTGTCCAGTCCCAGACCTCCGCCGTGGTCTTTCCCTGGATGGCGATCAGGGACCGGTTGTTGTGGAACGCCACATCGATGGCCTGCATACCGGGGGCGAAATCGGGACCCTTGGGGGTGCCGGTCTCGCAGTCGACGATCCTCACGGCCCCATCCCGTCCCAACACGGCTGCCAGGTTCCCCTGGGGTGAGAAATCGAATGCCTGAAACCGGGGCACCTCCCATGCCTGCGCCAGCCCGTTGGAGCGAAGTACGTGGAGCCCCCCCTTCCGGTCGACGGCAGCGATCCAGCGGCCGTCGAGGCTGTGAAACAGTTGCTCGATCGGGCCGTTCGTCCCGCTCCACCGTGCCACGGGGGAATCCGTGCCCAGGTCGAACTGCGTGACCTCGCCCTCCCCGGTGGCGGCGGCGCCGAGGGTGAAGCTGGGGGATGGGCTCAGTTTCCGGGCTCCCCTCGGGTAGGGCCGGGGCGCGGGGCCGGGTTCGAGGTCGACCAGGGCCGAGTGGGCGATGTATTCGTCCCGGAGCTCCCGTGCTGGGCGGAGCTGGGCGGCCGCCGCGATGGCCTCCATGCCGGCTCGCTTCCGGCCGACCTGCCCGCTCAGGCGGCCGGCCGTCGACTGGGCGAGATAGCTCTTCCAGAGCTCATCGCGGGCCCGCTGGCTCGCCGCCTGGGCCTCCTGTGCATGGAGGGCGGCCTGCCAGGCGGCCGCGATCGCCGCGATTGCCAGCACCAGCACGACTCCCACGATGACCAGGGCCGCGGTCCCCACCCGCGTCAGGCTTCGCCGGATCTCCTCCCGACGGCGCTGCAGCTCCGGGGGGGCGGGTCTTGCCGGGGGGCGACTCATGCCAAACGCTCTCCGCTGAACATTCTCCAACCCTACCCGGGAGCGGGGACAAAGCAAACTGTGCAACGCGCGCACACGGGGCCCAGGGACCCGAGGCGGCGGATTTCGGATTGGACTCCCGTGCCCCGGCCAGCTACCTTTCAATCAATATCCGCCCTATCGGACGTGTCATTCGTGCCCAGTACCATCATGCCTTCCCGCCACTTTTCGACCGCCGTCAGCCTTGTTGTCATCCTGTTGCTCCTGGGCCAGCCGTTGCGACTCCCCGCAGACCTGCGGATCAGCGAGTTCATGGCGAGCAACTCCAAGACCTTGATGGATGAGGACCGGACCTATCAGGACTGGATTGAGATCGAGAACACGGACACCAATACGGTTTCGATCGGCGGCTGGTACCTGACCGACTCCGCCGCTGCGTTGACCAAGTGGCGGTTCCCGGCGACGAACCTTCCCCCCAACGGGTTTCTGCTGGTTTTCGCCTCGGGCAAGGACCGGCGCCTCCCGGGCGCCCCCCTCCATGCCAGTTTCCGGCTTGCCTCGGGAGGGAGCTATCTCGGGCTGGTCGCAGCCGATGGCCAGACGGTGGCCTCGGAGTTCACGCCTTTCTACCCCCCGCAAATCCCGGACATCGCCTATGGGTTCGGCATGATCACCACGAACGTGATGCTGGTGGCCTCCAACGCCACCGCGCGGGCCTTGGTGCCCCTCACCGCGGGCGACAGCTCCGAGGGGTGGAATGCTGCCGGGTTCGACGATTCCTTGTGGGGCGTGGTCACCAATGGGATCGGGTTCGGAAGCACCAACGCCCAACCCGATTACGGCGCTGTGGTGCTCGGCACGGCGCCCTTTGCCTACTGGAGGCTCAACGAGGGGCCCGGCACCAACACGCTGATCAACCTCGGGTCGGCGGGCGGGATCGCCGCCACGTACCAGGGCCCTGTGACCCTCGCGGTCCAGTCGCTTCGCCCCCCCACCTTCAAGGGGTTTGAAACCAACAATGTCTCCCCCTCCTTCAACGGCCTCAGCAGCTACGCCGATTCGGGCCAGTCGCTTCTGAACAACCTCGCGGCGTTCTCCATGGGTGGGTGGATTCGCCCAACGGGGACCCAGCTCGCTCGGACGGGCCTGTTCGGGCAGAACGACTGCGTGGAGTTTGGTTTCATCGACGCCACCACGCTGCAGGTCTGGACCCCCACGGGCGGAAGCCTGAATGTGGCGTACCCGTTCGCGGCGAACACCTGGCACCATGTCGCCGTGGTCGGTGACGGGAACAGCCTGAGGCTCTTCCTCGACGGCCAGCAGGCGGGGGCGGTCTCGGGTGCAACCCCCAGCTACGGCAGTTCGGGGGATCCCTTCCGGATCGGAGGGGGGGGGATTTTTGACCCCGCGGGAAACTTCTTCAAGGGGGGCGTGGATGAGGTCTTCGTTCACCATCGGGCGTTGGGCGCCGGGGAGGTGCTCGCCCTGTACCAGGCCGGCACCAACTCAGTGGGGATTCCCGTGGGACAACTGGTGCGCACGGATCTGGCCCCCCGCATGCTTGGGCAGGCAACGTCGGCGTTCCTTCGTATCCCTTTTGTGGTCGATAATCCGCGGGCCTTCAGTCTGCTGACTCTGCGCATGCGCTACGACGACGGGTTCATTGCCTGGCTCAACGGGCAGGAGTTCGCCCGGGGCAATGTTGCAGACCCGGTCGACTGGATCTCCTCCGCCACCGGAACCCACAGTGCCGCCGTCGTGGAGGAATTTAAGGCCGGCATCGGATCGCTGGTTACGGGGACCAACGTGCTCGCGGTTCAGGGGGTGAACGTCGGGGCCTCCGATCCGGATTTCTTTGTTCAGGCCGAACTGCTCGCCACCAGCATCGCCCAGGAGAGCCCCAGCCCGGGCTACCTCCTGACCGCCACCCCCGGAGGCCCGAACGGCCCGGGGAGCACCAACCCCGGTCCCGCCATCCTCACCGCGGCCCATGCCCCGAACGTGCCGACGGATGACCAGGACCTGGTGGTCACGGCGCGGGTCCAGCCGACGTTTCACGGCGTGGGCACGGTTCGAATGCTCTATCGCGTGATGTTCGGTCCCACGGTCACGAACGTCATGTTCGATGACGGCGTCCATGGGGACGGGCTTCCGGGTGACGGGATCTATGGGGCGTTGATCCCGGCCAGCGCCTCGACCAACGGGCAGATGATCCGGTATGCCATCCTGGCTGCCGACACGAACGGCGCCGTCTCCCGGTTTCCGTTGTTCGGAAACCCCGCCGACTCGGCCGAGTTCCTCGGAACCATCGTGGATGACCCTTCGCTGAGCAGCAAACTTCCGATCGTCCACCTCTTTGTCGATCCCAAGCAGCAGGCGGCCGTCGACGGGCAGACCGGGGGGCGCATGTCCGTGTTCCACGACGGAGAGTTTTACGACAACGTCCAGATGCAGGTCCGCGGCAACAGCACCGCGGGCTACGACAAGAAGTCGCACCGGCTCGAGTTCGACCACGATCACGCCTTCCGGCATCCGGGCCCCGGCGGCCGCATCAACAAGACGAGCTTTACTGCGGATTATCCAGACCCGGCCTACATGCGGCAGGGCCTCTCCTTCTGGCTCTGCGGGCTCATGGGGGCTCCCGGGCCCTTCTACTACCCGATGAGGCTTCAGCTGAACACCCAGTTCTACCAGCTCGCGAACCACAACGATGTCCATGGAGAGGAGCTCCTCTCCCGGATCGGCTACGACCCGAACGGCGCCCTTTACAATGCGGCCGGAATCGTCGCCACCAGCCAGTCGAGCACGGGTGGGTTTGAAAAAAAGACCCGCCGGTGGGAGGGCGTCCAGGATTACACGGCGTTCGCCGGCGGGATCGCCGAGACCCTCTCGACGGCCCAGCGGATGACGAACGCCTTCGAGACGATGGATCTCCCGGAAGTGATCAACTATCTCGTGGTTGCCCGGTGGACCCAGGAGAACGACGACGTCTGGGCGAACATGAGCCTCTATCACGACAACGACGGCGACGATCTCTGGCGGATTGTTCCCTTCGACATGAACCTCTCCTGGGGGGCGGCTTTTGGCACCGGGGACCCCGTGGACAACGGGCTCATGATCACCAACGACAACCACAAGAGCTTCCCTCTCTACGGCGGTTCCAAATCTCCCGCGCTGACGGGGGGGGACTTCAACCGGCTGTATGATGCCATCTATGCGATTCCCCAGACCCGGGAGATGTTCCTGCGCCGGATGCGGACCCTGCTCGACACCTACATCGGGCCGCCGGGAACTCCCACCAACACGAGCCCGGTGGAGCGCTATGCCCTTGCCTGGCGCGACCTGATCGCCGAGGAGGCGGCGCGTGACCGGGCCAAGTGGAAGTGGCCGCCCAACGGGGGGCAGAGCAACTTTGATCCGGGGATCGGGCTCACCAACGGCGTGAGCGACGTGCTCGACAAGTTTCTGCAAATCCGCCGGCTCCATTTCTACGGCAAGCATGGAGTGAACAACACCGCGCTCCCCATCGGCATCAACAAGGACCAGAACGCCGGGATTCCCGTGGCGCAGCCTCCCGACGTCCTCCTGCGGTTTCAGGGGCTTGAGGCGAATCCGGCCTCGGGGAACCAGGACCAGGAGTACGTCTGCATCACCAACCCGATGCCGTTCGCGGTCGATATCTCCGGGTGGACCGTCTCCGGAGCCATCCGCCACACATTCCACCCCGGCACTGTGATCCCGACGGCCGGGACCCTGTACCTCTCACCGGATCTCCGGGGCTTTCGAACCCGAACCACCGGCCCTGGACCGCGCCAGGGGCTGTTCGTGCAGGCCCCCTACCAGGGGCACCTCTCGGCGTGGGGAGGGACCCTCGTCCTGGGGAATCCCTCGGGCCGGGTTGTGGACACCCTGGCCTATCCGGGGAACCCGAGCGATGCACAGCGCTTCCTGCGGGTTACCGAGATCGCCTATCACCCCTCCTCGCGTGCCGGGGATGCCACCCCGCCCGACGAGTTTGAGTACGTGGAGCTCTCGAACACCTCCCCCACCGTGACGCTCGCGTTGTCGGGTATCCGGTTCACCCGCGGCATCCTGTTTGACTTCACCGCCGGTTCGGTGGCATCCCTCGCTCCCGGGGAGTCCGTCCTGGTTGTGAAGAACCTCGCCGCGGCCCGCTCCCTGTATGGACCCTCCGTCCCGATCGCAGGCGTCTACCTCGGAAGCCTGGACAACAACGGCGAGCGGTTGACGCTCGTGGATGCCCGCGGGGAGGAGATCATGGACTTCTCCTATGACAACCATTGGCAGCCGCTGAGCGACGGGCTCGGCTTTTCGCTTGTTCCCGCCCATCCCGGAATCCCGCTCCAGGACTGGGGCTCCGCGGCCGCCTGGAGGCTCAGCGCCCGTCCGGGAGGATCGCCCGGCGCCTCCGACCCGGCCCCTCCCGCCATCCTCCCGGTGACGATCACGGAGGCGCTCACCCGGTCGGATTCCCCCCTGATGAGCGATCGTGTCGAGCTCCATAACCCGACGCTTGCCCCGGCCGACATCAGCGGATGGTGGCTCTCTGACGATTTCCGGACCCCGAACAAGTTCCGATTCCCCAACGGAACCATCATCGCGCCGGGAGGCTATCTGGTCGTGGCGGAGGAGGCGTTCAACTCCGGCCCCGCGGGCTTTGGGTTGGGGGCCGACGGGGATGAGATCCACCTCTTCTCCGCCGATTCCGCCGGCCTGCTGACCGGTTACACCCAAGGGTGGGCGTTTGGCGCGGCGGATGATCTGGTGACATTCGGGCTTCATGTCACGAGCGACGGACGAAGCCTGTTTGTGGCGCAAAGCACCGCCACCCTCGGGGCCGCGAACAGCGGGCCGCGGGTCGGACCGGTGGTGATCAGCGAGATCTCCTACAATCCGCCGGCAGGCCCTGGATCCGCCGACGAGTTCATCGAGCTCCTGAACATCTCCCCCCTCCCGGTTGGGCTGTTTGACTCCGCCTCGCCCACCAATACCTGGGTGATCCAGGGAGGGGTGCAGCTTGCGTTCGGGACCAACCTGGTGCTCGAGGCCGGTGAACGACTGGTCGTGGTCGGGTTTGATCCCGTGGCCGACCCGGCCGCCGCCGCCGGGTTCCGTGCCCGCAACGCCCTTGCGGCCGGCACGCGCCTCGCGGGGCCGTACGCGGGCCGGCTTTCAAACGGCGGAGACCTGATCGAGCTTGGCAAGCCTGCTCCTCCCTCCGCCTCGGGACCCCGCTTCATCGTGATCGACCGGGTCAGCTATCAGGATTCCTCGCCCTGGCCCTCGACGGCGGACGGGTTCGGATTGACCCTCCAGCGGTCGCCGACAGATGCCTTCGGCGACGACCCGGCCTCCTGGGTGGCGGCCCCGCCGACCCCCGGCGCCCCGCTCCCCTCCATCGCCCCTCCTTCCATCGCCAGCCAGCCTGCGGCGCTGTCGGTCGGGGAAGGACAGGATGCCACCTTCCAGGTGCGGGCGGGCGGCGTCGGCCCCTTTTCCTACCAGTGGTTCCTCGACGGGACCGCGATTGCCGGGGCCACGGGGTCATTGCTTCGCATCCCGGCCGCCACTCCTGAATCGACGGGGAGCTACACGGTGCTCGTGTACAACGCGGGTGGCAGCCTGCTGAGCCTCCCGGCCGCTCTGGAGGTCCACCGGAAACCGCTTGTCGTGCTTCCTCCGCGCGGGGTTCAGGTCAGGGTTCAGCCCGATCCCGCCGCGCTCGCCACCACCAACGCCACCTTTGTCGTGCTGGCCTACGCTCCCGGTCCGCTCTCCTACCAGTGGCGCCATGATGGTGTGGACATCCCGGGGGCGACCGGCCCCGCATTGACCCTGTCCGACGTGAAGATTTCGGACGGCGGGAACTACTCGGTGCTGGTGACCGACGACTACGGGACGGTCTCCAGCGTCCCGGCGCCGCTGGTCCCGCTGGTCTCGCCCGTGATCGTTCTTCCCCCCCTCGACCAGTCGGTGGCCCCGGGCCGCCCGGTCACTTTCAGCGTGGGAGTGACGGGAAGCCCCATCCCGTTCGGTTTCGAGTGGCGCCGGGGAACCACCCTGCTGGCGAGCAACACGGTTTACGACACCGTGGCCTACTTCAGCTTCACCTCGACCAACATCGCCACGAACCAGGTGTTCAAGGTTACCGTACGGAACCTCGCCCTGGGGGGGGCGACGGTGTTTGCGACCAACACGCTGACGGTCCTGGCGGATGCGGATAAGGATGGGATGCCGGACACCTGGGAGCTAAGCCACGGGTTCAACCCGGGGGATCTCCTGGATGGGGCGGCGGATAGTGACGGCGACGGGATGTCGAACGCCGCGGAGTATGCCGCAGGGACCGATCCTGCCGATGCCGGAAGCCGGCTCCATCTGGATGTGGTTCCGGCCCCCGGCGGGGGGTCGCTCACGCTGGCGTTCACCGCCCAGCCGGCCCGCACCTACTCGGTTCAGTACCGCGAGGCGAGCGCCGAGGGATCGTGGCGTCGGCTGATGGACCTCCCCGCCCGGTCCGCCGTTCGCATCGAGTCCGTGCAGGAGGCCTGGGGGCAGACGAACCGCTTCTACCGTGTGATCACCCCACGGCAGCCCTGATCCGATCTCCCGACGGCGGGCTGGCCGGACGACTGTTTCCTGCTTCTACAGGGCAGCCGTGGCGGCTAGCCTGCCGGGGCGTGTTGATGCGATCCGCTGACAGCCTTTCTCCCGTTCGAGGCCCAAGCCCGCTTGGGCATGGCCTGCAGTCGTTGATCGCCCACACCCGGCTCCTCTTCGCACTGGCTTGCCTGGCTGCCTGTGCGGCGGGGCGTGGAAGCACGACCCCCGCTCCTCCCCCTGGCGGGGCGACGCAGGCGTGGGGACGGAGCCGCCCGCTTCTGGTGGAGCGGTCAGGAGCCCGCGAGGGGTTCACCCTGATGGCCGGGTCGCGGACCGGTGTCCAGTTCACCAATCAGATCTCGGTTGAGCGGTCCCTCACGAATCACGTGCTGTTGAACGGATCGGGTGTTGCCTGCGGCGACGTCGATGGGGATGGGCGGGTGGACATCTTTTTCTGCGGCATTGACGGCGACAACGCCCTTTACCTGAACCAGGGGGATTGGAAATTCCGCGAGGTCGCCGCCGAGGCCGGGGTGGCCTGCCCGGGATTGGACTGCACGGGGGCTGCGCTGGCTGACGTGGATGGGGACGGGGATCTGGACCTCCTCATCGGGACGCTGGGGCAGGGGATACGCCTCTTCCTGAATGACGGTAAGGGGCGCTTCACCGATGTCAGCGCCACCTCCGGCCTCGGCGGCCGGGGTGGCAACATGAGCCTTGCGCTTGCCGACATCGACGGCGACGGGGACCTGGACCTCTATGTGGTGAACTACCGGACCAGCACCATGCGGGACAGCTTCAACCTCAGGTTGAAAGTCGGCATGGTCGACGGCCATCGGGAGGTGACGCATGTCGACGGCCGTCCTGTCACCGAACCCGATCTGGCGGGCCGTTTCAGCCTCCTGCCGGGAGGAGGGTTTGTCGAGAATGGGGAGGCGGACCAGCTCTTCAAGAACGATGGCCATGGGCATTTCACTCTCGTCCCGTTTACCGGGGGGGCTTTCCTCGACGAATCGGGGCGGCCACTTGCCTCGCCTCCGTATGACTGGGGCCTCAGCGCGATGTTCCGGGACCTCAACGCCGATGGGTCCCCTGACCTGTATGTCTGCAACGACCTGCAGTCCCCGGATCGCGTTTGGATCAACCGCGGGGACGGAACCTTCCGGGCGCTGGCCCCGATCGGGTTGCGGGAGACGAGCTGGTTTTCGATGGGGGTGGACGTCGCGGACCTCGACCACGACGGGCGCTATGACTTCATGGTGGCGGACATGCTCGCCCGTGACCACCGGCACCGGCAGACACAGGACAACGCGATGCGGGTTTCGCCCCGTCCGTTTGCCTCGCCCGGGGAGCGACTCCAGACTGCCCGTTCCACTCTTTTCCTGGGCCGCGGCGGAGAGGAGTGGGCCGAGGTGGCGTGGTTCGCCGGGGTCGCGGCGACCGACTGGGCCTGGTGTCCCGTTTTCCTGGATGTCGACCTGGATGGACACGAGGACCTGCTCCTGACCACCGGGTTCGAGCGGGATGTCCAGGATATGGATGTCGCCCGGGAAATCGAGGCCGAGCGGCGGCAACGCCGGCTCTCCGACCGCGAGGGGCTCCGTCTGCGGCTTCGGTTTCCGCCGCTGGCCCAGCCAAACCTCGCTTTTCGCAACCGGGGGGACCTGACATTCGAGGAAATCGGCCACAAGTGGGGATTTGATCTCGAGGGGGTCTCCCAGGGGATTGCGCTCGCGGACCTGGATGGGGACGGGGATCTCGACGTGGTGCTCAACAATCTCAACTCGCCCGCGACCCTTCTGCGAAATGATGCCCAGGCTCCCCGTATCGCCGTTCGGCTAAGGGGCAGGGGAGGGAACACCCAGGGGATCGGGAGCGAGCTGGCACTCACGGGTGGCCCGGTGTTCCAGCACCAGGAAATGGTTGCCGGCGGCCGCTATCTCTCCTCTGACGATCCCGCGCGAACGTTCGCCGCAAGCCCTGTCCATGGGGTCTTGGAGCTTGCGGTCTCCTGGAGGAGTGGAGCCCGCTCGCGGATCTCGCCGGTGGAGCCGGACCACCTTTACGAGATCACGGAACCCGACTCCACGCCGGAATCCGGGACGCGGGGGCTCCGGCCGCCCCCCATGGCGGGCCGGACCCTGTTCGAGTCGGCGGACGCGCTCCTCCACGGTCACCTGCACCCGGAGGTGGAGTTTGACGACTTCGAACGGCAGCCGCTCCTTCCCCGGCGACTCAGCCAGCTCGGGCCCGCCGTGGCCTGGTTCGATCTCGACGGGGACGGGTGGGAGGATTTGATCCTGGGGGCCGGTCGGGGTGGAGACCTTGGCGTCCTGCGGAACGACGGGAAGGGAGGGTTCACACGCCTCGAGTGCCCGGCCTTTTCAAAGGCGCCGGACGATCTTGTCGGGATCGTCGGTTTTGTCGCCCCAGGGAACCTGCGGCGGGTTGCCGTTGGCGTGGCCAACTACGAATCCCCCTCCACCAACCGCCCGGCGCTTCTCCTGGCCGACATCGCGGTGAAGGAGACCCGGCTTGAGGTCCGCGTGGTGCAGACCCTCCCGCCGGGGCCGGAGTCGATCGGCCCCGTCGCCATGGGTGATCTGAACCTGGATGGACAGCTCGATCTCTTCACGGGCGGGCGTGTCGCCGCGGGGCGGTATCCCGAGGCGGTCGCATCCAAACTCTGGCGCGCGACGCCGGGAGGGTTCATCCCGGATGCCGAGAACTCCAGGCTTCTGGAACGGGTGGGGATGGTCTCGGCGGCCCTGTTCGGCGACTTCAACGGGGATGGGGCCCCGGACCTCCTTCTGGCTCTTGAATGGGGGGAGCTCCGTCTTTATGTCAACGAGGGAGGCAGGCTCCGGGAGGCCACCGCGGGCTGGGGGTTGTCCGGGCGCCCGGGGTGGTGGACCTCCATCGCCACGGGGGATTTCAACGGGGATGGACGGCTCGATTTCGTGGCGGGCAACTGGGGGGTGAATCACGTTGGCGGCCACGGGACCGAGAGGGTCCTGTTTGGCGACCTCGACGGGAATGGAACCTTCGATGTGGTCTCCGCCTATGATGAACCGGGAACCGGCAGGCTTTTGCCGCGGGCGACCTTCGATCGACTGGGTGAAGCCCTGCCGTTCATCCGGTCGCGGTTCCAGGGGTATGGCGAGTACGCCCAGGCCACGCTGGAGCAGATTCTTGGAGAGGAGATCCGGGCGGCGGCGCGGCTCTCGGCCTCAAGTTTCGAGAGCACCCTCTTTCTCAACACGGGATCCTCCTTCCGTGCGGTGGCCCTGCCCAGGGAGGCCCAGCTCGCCCCGGCATTCGGGCTCGCAGTCGCGGATTTCGACGGAGACGGTGACCTGGATCTGTTTGTTGCCCAGAACTTCTTCGCGACCGAGCCCCACACGGACCGGCTGGATGCCGGCCGGGGGTTGCTCCTGCTCGGGGACGGGGTGGGAGGGTTTCGTCCCGTGGATGCGATGGAGAGCGGCATCCGCATCCATGGGGAACAGCGGGGGGCTGGGGCGGCGGACTTCGACCACGACGGCCGGGTGGACCTGGTTGTCGCGCAGAACGCGGGGCCGACCCGCCTTTACCGCAATACCGGGGCCGCCCCCGGCCTGCGGGTCCGGGTGCAGCTTGCGTCCGCGGGACGGGATGCCATCGGAGCGCTGGTGCGTCCGGTGTACGCCACGGGAGTCCTCGGCCCCGCCCAGGAGCTTCAGGCTGGAGGGGGCTACTGGTCACAGCAGTCCGGTACCCTGGTGTTCGGTCGTCGGGACCTGATCAGCTCGCTTTGGATTCGCTGGCCCGGGGGCGCCACCTCGACGATCAAGGTCCCGGGCGGCACCGCGGAGATCGTTGTTGATGAGCATGGACAGGTGCGTTGAGCCCCCGAGCGCGGCCGACGGGCCCATGCCGGCGCTCCGGCCCGGAAGTCCATCCGCCGGTGCGTGCTTCCGGGGGGGCGATCCGGCATTGCCCTGCCGTGGCAAATCCGGTATCCCCTGCCCGTAATGTGGATCGTCCAGCTGGCACTTCGACGCCCCTACACGTTCATCGTGGGGGCGTTGGTGCTTTTGCTCATCTCCCCGCTGGTGCTACTCCGGACGGCCACCGACATCTTTCCCTCCATCAACATCCCCGTTGTCAGCATCATCTGGCTTTATCAGGGGTTGAGCGCCGAGGAGATCGAGCAGCGCATGGTGTTCATCCACGAGCGGGCCATCAGCGCCACGGTGAACGACGTCGAGCACATCGAGTCGCAATGCTACAACGGGGTGGCGGTCATCAAGCTGTTCTTCCAGCCCGGGGCCCTTGTGGACGCCGGGGTGGCGCAGGCCACGGCCATCTCGCAGACCATCCTCCGCCAGATGCCTCCCGGGACCACCCCGCCGCTGGTCATCCGCTACAACGCCTCGAGCGTCCCGATTCTCCAGTTGAGCCTCAGCAGCCCGACGCTCTCCGAGCAGGAGGTGTACGACCACGGGCAAAACGCGCTTCGTGTGAGTCTTGCCACGGTGAGGGGAGCCTCGGTGCCGTTCCCGTTCGGAGGGAAGACGCGCCAGGTGAGCGTGGATCTGGATCTCCCGGCGCTCGAGTCCCGGGGGCTCTCCCCGATCGACGTCGTCAACGCCATCAGTGCGCAGAACCTCGTTCTGCCGGGCGGAACGGCGAAGATCGGCGCCACGGAGTACGATGTTGAGATCGACTCAACGCCGCGTGTGCTGGAGGAGCTGAACGATCTCCCGATCCAGACCGTGAACGGGGCCACGCTCTACATCCGTGACGTCGCCCACGTGCGGGATGGGTACCAGCCCCAGCAGAACATCGTGCGCCAGGATGGCCACCGAGGGGTGCTGCTCACGATTCTCAAGAGCGGCGCTGCATCGACGCTCGATGTCGTGCAACGGGTGAAGGACCTCTTTCCCCGTCTCGTGTCGCAACTCCCCGCGGGGATGAGCCTCCAGCCGCTGGCCGACCAGTCGGTGTTCGTCCGCGCCGCCATCGCCGGAGTGGTCAAGGAAGGGGTCGTCGCCGCCGCCCTCACCGCCCTCATGATCCTGCTCTTCCTTGGGAACTGGCGGAGCACCCTGATCATCGCCCTCTCGATTCCCCTCTCAGTGCTCGCCTCCCTGGCGGCCTTGAGCGCGCTGGGCGAGACCATCAACCTGATGACCCTCGGCGGGCTTGCCCTCGCCGTTGGGATTTTGGTGGATGACGCCACGGTGACCCTGGAGAACATCGAGCGCCGCCTCCACGAGGGCCCCCCGCTCGAGGAGGGGATCCTGGCCGGGGCGGGGGAGATTGCGATGCCGGCGTTCGTCTCCACGCTCTGCATCTGCATTGTGTTTGTCCCGATGTTCTTTCTCACCGGCGTGGCCCGCTATCTGTTCGTCCCGCTGGCGGAGGCGGTCGTGTTTGCGATGCTCGCGAGCTATGTGATCTCCAGGACCCTGGTCCCGACGCTCGTGATGTATCTCATGCGCTCGGCCCATGAGGCGCGGCTGGCGGGGCGGCCCCCCGTGAGGCGCAGCGCGTGGGTTGGGATGTTTGCCGCGCTCCAGGAGGCGTTTGAGAGGGGCTTTCGGCGGTTCCGGGCAGCCTACGCCGCCTGGCTGGAGTCTTGTCTCCTGCACCCCCGACTGGTGCTCGCAGGGTGCCTTCTGTTCTGCGGCGTCTCGGCGTTGCTGGCGACACGGCTTGGGAGTGACTTCTTCCCGACCGTCGACTCGGGGCAGTTTCGCCTTCACCTCCGTGCCCGGTCCGGTACACGTATTGAGGAGACGGCACGCCTGGCGGATGAGGTGGAACAGGTGATTCGGCGGGAGATTCCGGCAAGAGAACTTGAGGGGATCCTGGACAACATCGGGATCCCGACCAGCGGCATCAGCCTGAGCTATTCCAACTCGGGGCTCATCGGGTCGGGCGACGCCGACATACTGGTCTCGCTGTCACATCAGCATGGGCCGACCGGGGCCCACATCCGCCGCCTCCGGCTGGCGCTTGCGAGGGAGTTCCCGGGAACCCTCTTCTACTTCCTCCCGGCCGACATTGTCAGCCAGACCCTGAACTTCGGCCTTCCCGCGCCGTTTGATGTCCAGATCGTCGGCCGGGAGCGTGCCAGGAACCGGGAGGTGGCCGCGCGCCTCGCGGAGCGGATCCGCAGGATCCCGGGTGCCGTCGACGTGCGGGTGCAGCAGCCCTCCGACCAGCCAAAGCTCCGGATCGAGGTCGACAGGGCCCGCGCCTCCGATCTAGGCCAGACCGAGCAGTCGGTCGCCAACAGCATCCTGGTGGCGTTGAGCGGGAGCGGGCAGGTGAGGCCGGGGTACTGGATCAACCCGCGAAACGGAATTAACTACCTCATCAATGTCTCGACGCCGCAGCACCAGATCCACGCGCTGGACGCGATTGACTCCCTCCCGATCACGGGCGGGGTTTCGGGCGAAGGGCAGGTTCTCTCCAGTGTGGCCGACTACCATCGCGTCTCCGGGCCCCCGGTGGTCTCCCACTACAACGTGCAGCCTGTGATCGACGTGTTCGGCGCGGCCGACGGCCGTGATCTCGGCGGAGTCTTGTCGGACATGGACCCGCTGCTTGTGATGGCCCGGCGTGAGCTTCCCAAGACCAGCCAGCTCGTCGTCCGAGGCCAGGCGGAAACGATGCGCAGCTCCTTCACCGGGCTTGCGGTCGGTCTCGCCGGGGCCCTGGTGCTGGTCTATATGCTGCTCGTGGTGAACTTTCAGAGCTGGACCGACCCGTTCATCATCGTCACGGCGCTTCCAGGGGCGCTTGCCGGCGTTGTTTGGACCTTGTTCGTCACCCAGACCACGTTGAGTGTCCCCGCCCTCATGGGGGCGATCATGACCCTGGGGGTGAGTACCGCCAATAGCGTGCTCGTGGTCGCGTTTGCGCGTCAGTTTCTCGCGGCCGGGCATGCCCCCTCCCGCAGCGCGCTGGAGGCAGGGGTCGGCCGCCTGCGGCCCGTCCTCATGACGGCCTTGGCCATGGTGATCGGGATGATCCCGTTGTCGCTCGGGCTCGGGGAGGGTGGCGAACAGAACGCCCCGCTCGGACGGGCCGTGGTCGGTGGGTTGACGGTGGCGACCGTGATGACGCTGTTTTTTGTACCTGTCGTGTTCAGTCTGGTGCACCGAAAGGCCAGGACCGCATGAGCCAAGAAACAATCGACCTCTCACCCCCTCCCTCGCGCCGGAGCCTGGGCCTCCCGGCCTTCCTCGGGGGTGCGATCCTCGCAGGACTCTTCTTCGCCGGCGCCCTCCCCCGGTGGCGCGCCCAGGCGGCGCTCCGGGCGGATACCGAGGAGCTCTCGGTGCCCCGCGTCACCTTGATCTCGCCAGCGCCCACACGGCGGGAGGTGGGGATCACGTTGCCTGCGGAGATCCGTCCGTGGCAGGAGGCCTCCATCATCCCCCGTGTGACGGGGTATCTGAAACGGTGGCATGTGGACATCGGAACGAAGGTGGAGGCAGGCCAGCTCCTTGCGGAAATCGACACCCCGGAACTCGATCAGGAGCTGGGTCGCGCGAGAGCACTTTCCGCAGAAGCCGACAGCCGCCTTGAACTGGCGCGCTCGAGCGCTGCCCGCTGGAAGGAGCTGGTCAAGAACGCGACGGTCTCCCAGCAGGAAACCGAAGAGAAGGTGAACGCCGTGGCCACCGGAACCTCGGCCCTCGAGGCGGCCCGAGCGGAGGTCCGCCGACTCGAGGAGTTGCAGTCGTTCCGGAGGCTCGTTGCGCCGTTTGAAGGGGTCGTCACGGTCCGGCGCATCGATGTGGGGGACATGGTGAGCGCCTCCGCGCAAAAGGAACTCTTCCATCTCGTTCAATCCAAGGATCTCCGTGTGTTCGTCCGCGTTCCCCAGCCTTCAACCTCCATTGTGACCAACGGCCAGGTGGCGACCTTGACGGTTCCTGGGCTCGCGGGCAGGGCTTTTCGTGCCCAGGTCGTCAGGACGGCGGGTGCCTTGGAATCGAGCTCAAGGACCCTCCTGACCGAGCTCAAGGTGGAGAACTCCTCCGGGGAAATCCTCCCGGGATCGTACGGGCAGGTGCGCTTCGAGTCGCGTGGGTCGGGGGAGCACCTGTCCCTGCCGGCAAATGCGTTCCTGTTCCGCGCGGAGGGGCCGCAGGTCGGCGTGGTGGATGCGCAGGGAAAGGTCTCCCTCCGGAGCGTGCAGCTGGGGCGTGACTTCGGAACGACGATCGAGATCGCGGGGGGCGTTTCCGCCGGTGACCGCGTGATTCTAAACCCATCGGACTCCCTCGTGGATGGCTCGCAGGTGCGGGTCGCCGAGCCGACACCTTCAGGGAAGGCCGCTCCCTAGCCTAGCCTGTGAGGCTTGCGATCCCGCGCCATCGGGAGGCGGGTCCTGAAGCCCTTCGCTCGGGCAGCTCCCGCCGCTGGGCGGTCCTCATTTCGGGCGCTCCCCGAGCAGCCTGGAGAGGGTTGGTTCGATGGCCTGCGCCCATGCCTCAGCCCCCGCCAGGTTGGGATGGAGCAGATCCGGCATCAACTCGGTGTTAATCGACCCGTCCGGCCGCAGGAAGATTCCGCCCACATCCAGCCAGAAGACATGTTTTCCATCGGCGAGCCGCGCCGTCAGGGCTCCGGCTTCCCGGCACGTGGCGACGCACTGCGGACTTCCGTGGAACACCCGTGCGGCGTTTCCCACCTCCCCATCCCCGCCGCGGGGGAAAATCCGCAGGACCAGGACTTTGGTTGCCGGGTGACGTCGGCGGATGAGGTCCACAATCGCCTTGGTTCCCTGGGCGATCTGCTCCGGGGTGTGAACACGGGGAAAGTTGCGGTCATCCGTGTTGTTGGTCCCGATCAGCAGAACCACCACCTTGGGCGAGGGGACGAGGTCGAGTTCCCCGTTCATCAGATTCCAGAGAATGTTCTCCGTGCGAAATCCATTATGCCCAAGGTTCAAGGCGTGACGAGGGGCGAAATGCCGATCCCATACTGCCTTCAGCGGTTCGTAAATCGTGCCGGGCATCTCCCCCACGGTGTGTGTGATGGAGTCGCCCACGAGGACGAGGTCGTAGTGTCCGGAGCGAACCTGCGCCACTTTTTCTTCATGCCGGGGGCTCGGTTCACGTGTTGGAAAGTCAGCATCCCCGGGTGCGGCAATTCGGAGGGTTACTTCCCCCATGGGGTGGGGCGTTCGACATCCGGCAAGACAGAGGCCGAGGGACAAGGCAAGCGACAGGGGCAAGGTCTGGAGGCGGAGCAGGTGCATGGATTTAGGCCACTATTCGCAACCCCGGCGGCACGTCAAGCCACTCCTGCCATGCGCTCTTGACCGCCGAGCCTCCCGCGATAGGCTCGAAGGATGCAGGACTCCTCCCCCCCGGTTTTGCTTCACCGTGCTCCACGGTCCCGACGGAGTTTTCTGCAGGCGGGCGCCCTCAGCCTCCTGGGACTGGGGTTGAGCGATTTCCTCAAGCTGCGAGCCATCGCCCAGACCGCTGGGGCCCCCTCCCAGGAGAAGGCGGTGATCTTCATCTGGCTTCCCGGAGGTCCTGCCCATCTCGATACCTACGACATGAAACCTGACGCCCCGATCGAGTATCGGGGCGATCTTCGGCCGATCCGCACCAACGTGCCCGGGGTGGAAATCTGCGAACTCTTCCCCCGACAGGCACGGATTGCGGACAAGTTCACCCTCATCCGCTCGGTCTGTCATGACTTCGGAGACCATGGCGGGGCGCACAAGCGGTTCATGACTGGCCGGATCCCGGCGACGCCCACCGAGTTTGTGAACGACGCCCCGGCCGTGACCTCCATCGTGACCCGGATGCTTGAGGGGCGTCACCGCAACCCTCTCCCTCCGTGCGTCGCGGGGGTCGACGACGGCCGGAGCCAGATCGACGTCTTCAGCCTCGGCCCGGCCTACCTCGGGACCGCCTGCACCCCGTTCATCATCGCGGGCGACCCGAGTCGCAAGGATTTTCACGTCCAGAATCTTGAGCTCACCCCGGGGATGGCGGCCCGTCTAGACGACCGGATGATGCTCCTGGGGGGGATGGACCGGCTGCGCCGGGACATCGACCAGAGCGGGATGATGCAGGCGATGGATCGGTTCAGCCAGAGGGCGGTCACCATGCTGACCAGCCCGGCGGTTCGAGAGGCCTTCGATCTCTCGCGCGAGCCGGCCTCCGTCCGCGATCGCTACGGGTGGAGCGCGTACGGACAGCGCGGTCTTATGGCCCGGCGGCTTGTCGAGGCGGGATGCCCCTTTGTCACCATGGTCTGGGAGAACCCGTTCCCCAGCTCCCCAATTCCCTCCGGGTGCTGCTACAACTGGGATTCCCACGCCGTGAACTGTCACATCTTCGAGGATTCACGATGGCGTTTCCCGGTGTATGACCAGGCGGTCTCGGCCCTGATCGAGGATCTGTACGCCCGGGGACTCGACCAGAAGGTGCTCCTCGTGGTCACGGGGGAGTTTGGTCGGACGCCGCGGTTGGAGCGGAGACCCGGCACCCAGACCAAGGTGACACAGCCGGGGCGGGATCACTGGCCTCAAGCGATGAGTCTTCTGGTGTCGGGAGGGGGAATGAGGACCGGGCAGATTGTTGGGGCGACGGATGCAAAGGGGGAGGCTCCCGTGGAGCGTGTTCTTTCCCCAAACGATCTCTGGGCGACGGTTTACCGCCACCTGGGGATCGATTACGAGACCTCGATCAACGACTTCGCCGGGCGTCCGATGCCGATACTGCCGTTCGGCCAGCCGATCCCGGAGCTGCTCCCCCCGGGAGCCTGAGTGCCCCATGCATACGCGTTCGGCCTGCGACGGGCCTCTCCACTCCTCCCGATCGGCCCTTTGGGGCGCCCTCTGCCTCTGGCTTGTTCTTGATCCGACTTCGGCTGCCCCTTGCGCGGAACGGCAGGCTGCGCCTAGCGGTGGTTTGGGAGAGCTGATCGATTCCGCCGAGGCCTGGGCGCGGGAGAACCTCGACGAGGAGGTGTTGGACCTGCTTGGGGAGGTGGACCGCGCGAGGGTGGAGGCGTGGCTTGGAGAGATCGAGACGCGATTCCAGGGGACGTCGCTCTATGAACTGGCGACCTCCGCGGATGTGGCGCGCGGCATGGTACCCTTTCTGGAGCAATGGGAGGAGACCACTCCGCTGGCCGAGTGGATGAAGACACGGCTCGACTACCTGCAGGTGGCGGAGGAACTTCGTCAGGCCTCCCCGATGTCGCCGCGTCCCCCCCGACTCCCCCCCAATGCCCCCAAGTCGCCGACTCCGGCAGTCCCCCAGTCGCTCGCCCCTCCGACGCTCCGCATCCAGCGAACGCTCTGGGCGCGACAGTTCGAGAAGCGGCCGGTGCCCGCGACCGCCCGTCCCTACCTGGCCCGGCTCAAGGCTGCCTTTGCCGAGGAACGGGTCCCTGCGGAGCTGGTTTGGGTGGCGGAGGTGGAGTCCTCCTTCAACCCCACCGCCCGAAGTCCGGTGGGGGCCGAGGGAATGTTCCAACTGACCAAGCCGACGGCGCAGGCGTACGGCCTCTCCACCTTCCTTCCCGATGAGCGGAAGGACCCGGTCAAGAGCGCGCGGGTCGCCGCCCGCCATCTCCGGCATCTTCACGAGCGATTCGGTGACTGGTCGCTTGCGCTGGCCGCTTACAACGCGGGGGAGCGGCGTGTTGAGGGGTTGCTCAAGGGGGCCCGCACAAAGGAGTATTCCGCCATTGCCCACCGGTTGCCGGCCGAGACCCAGATGTATGTGCCGAAGTGCGAGGCCGCTGTCAGACGCCGCGAGGGGATGTCCCTCGACAACCTGCGCCTGCCCCGGGGCTAGCAGACCGGGCGGGCGTCAAACCGCACGATAGCCCGGTCGTGAAACACCTGCCTCGCCTTGCCCCCGTCCCCCGGGAAACCGGCACGTTGGACTCCGCTCGGGGGCGTTTCATTCCGCGGGAAGCGGCTTGAGCTTGATGTTCTTGAACCAGCAGGCGGAGCCGTGGTCCTGGAGGCCGATGTACCCGCTCCTGGGGTGATCGCGGTAGGGGATGTCGAACTTGTGGGTTGAACCGTCCGGGCGCTTGTAGGGATCGGTGAACCGGGAGAGATCAATGGTGTTCACCGCCTCCCCATTGAGTACGATCTCGATGAGATTTGCCCTGGAAGTGATGTCGATGTGGTTCCATTCGCCGATGGGGCGCATGGCGTTCCGTCGAGGGGCTGCGAGGTCATAAAGAGCGCCTGTGTCGTGGTAGCCCGAGGTGAGCGTGTCATCGATGGCGATCTCGAGTCCGTTGTAACCGACATCTTTTCCCGGGCGAGGCTCCAGGGGGGAGGTGCGAAGGAAGATTCCGCTGTTGCAGTGCGGGGTGATCTTGAAATCGACCGCGAGGAGGAAATTGGACCATTGCTGGGTGTGTACCAGCATGTAGTGGCCGGCGCGATGCGGGTTGAGCGCCCCTTCCTCGACCGGGGTGCGGGGAGGGGTCCGGTCGCTGTTCATCCAGCCGTTGTGGGATTTTCCGTCGAAGAGGAGGATCCAGCCCCCCTGTCGCTCCTGCTCCGTGAGGATGTTGTCGGGGCTGGGGCTGATCTGGTGAACACGGATGTTGCGGTAACGGACGAACTGTTTCGTCAGGTCGCCGCCCCCATGAACCTGGAGAGCGATTCCTCCGGTGTCGGGGTGCCTGATCTCGGTCTCCTGCCAGTCGCAAAAGCGAACACCGTTGATCCAGGTGGTGATGTGGGGCGGGTTGCCGACGATCCGGGCCCGGAGTTCGTTCCATTGCCCGTGATGCCAGAACGCGGGCCAGGAGGCCGGGCGCACGGGCAGGGAAGGGGGGACGGGGGATTGGATCTCCTCGATCTCGGTGACGCTCCCCCGAAACGAGAAGTTCCGGATGCTGGGGCGAGCCCCGAGCTTTCCCTCCCCATAGATTCCCATGAGGTTCCCGTTGGCGTGGTAGTCGATCATGGCCTGGAAGGCGGTGCCCTCCTCGGTGCTTCGGAGAAAGAGGCCGCTGTCCGGGCCGAAATCGTTCCGCATCTCGAGGGCGATCTCGTAGTCGCCATAGGCGGCGTCGGTGATCAGGATCCCCCCGTTGCCCGGAATGTCCTGGGAGCCGATGATCGCCCCCTCTTCCACGACCCAGCGGCCCCCGCTCGTGTTGCCGCTGGCGCGGCTGTGACCGGTCTTCCCGCTGGCGTGCCACCCGGCGAGGGTGCGGCCGTCGAAGATCGGCACAAAGCCCTCCTCCACCGGGGCCGGGAGTTCGGCCGCGGAGGCGACGGTGGCGAGCGCCCAGCCAAGGATGAGGAGGATGGGAGCGGTGGGTCGGTGGCGGTTCGTCATGACGTGGCGGGCGCGGGGCGGGATCATGCGGTCACCACCCTTTCCTGCCGGGCGTCCCAGAGCATGGTCTTCCGCTGCCGGTAGCTTTCCACAGCCATCTTGATGGTGACCATGGTGGCGCAACCGAGCTCCACGTTGCAATGGACTGTTCCCTTGCCGCGGATTGCGTCGATCCAGTTGCCCTCCAGGTCGCGGCGGGGAGCGAGGGGTATCCGAGCCTCCTCCCGCCCCTCGTTGCTCGCTTTGAACTCCTCCTTGAAGTCACCGTTCCACCGCAGGCTCGGCTCTCCGCCCAGTTCCATCGTGCCGTGCTTGCCGTAGATCCGGTCGGGAATGCCGGCATCGTTTGTCAGAGTGCTGACGAGGAAGAGCGACCACTGGCTCGGAAAGTCGGCGGTGAGCATGAACGTGTCCGGAATGTCCCGGCCGTCCTTCTCGATATAGAGGCCGCCGTTGGCGTTCACGCGCGTCGGGTATTCCCCGTTCGGTCCGGCGATGGCGATCAGCAGGGGGGCGAGCTTGTGGTAGAGGAGATCCGTGGCAACCCCTCCGTTGTAGGGCCAGTACTTCCGGAACCGGAAAAAGTGCTCCGGATTCCAGGCAATCTTCGGAGCGAGCCCCCACCGGTGGCCGAGCCACATGTCCCAGTCGATATGGTCGTCCCCCGTCTTGTCCGGGCCGGCACCGGGGTCGATCTTCTGGTGCTCGTTGAAGAGGCAGACCCGGGCATTGCGGTTGTAGCTGCCGTGGGCCCAGGTGACTTTCCCGATCCGGCCCGCGGCGACGGCCTCGTGAGCCTTCCAGTAGGAGTCGTTGGCGGTGGCGTTCGGCCCGACCTGAAAGACCTTCCGGTATCGCCGGGCGGCATTGCGAAGGGCGATGGCCTGCTCGACGGTATGGGTCATCGGCTTCTCGCAGTAAACGTGCTTCCCGGCTTCCATGGCGTCCGTCGCGATCTTGGCATGCCAGTGGTCGGGGGTGGCGAT
>DMJJ01000188.1:25275-25746 GCA_003452185.1 Verrucomicrobiales bacterium
CCAGTGGTCGGGGGTGGCGATCAGGACAGCGTCGATGTCCTTTCGCTCCAGAAGGCGCCGGTAGTCCGGGTATCCCTCCCCCTTGCAGATGGATTTGGCCCGGTTGAGGCGCCGTTGATACACGTCGCTCACCGCCACCACCTGGATGTTCTCCTCGTCCGACTTCTTGACGAGGCTGTGGGTATGGCCCGTTCCCATGCCTCCGACACCGATCATCCCGATCCGAATCCGGTCGTTCGCGCCTGCTGCCCGCGCGGCCCCGATCGCGCTGAGAGCCAGCGCCCCGGTGGCCATGGCGGAGGTTTTAACGAACTGGCGGCGGGTTCCGGGCTGGGTGGGGTTAAGGGGGTGCGGGTCCATGCAGGGTGCGTTTGGGTGAAATCGTGGGTGGAGGAGTTCTAGGACCCCGCGGGGGGCGTGGCGAGAAGGAAGTTTGGGGATGAGGCGGCGAACGGGGGGGGGCTCGGCGGG
>DMJJ01000188.1:26031-26453 GCA_003452185.1 Verrucomicrobiales bacterium
TGAATCAGCCGACCTTACGACTGTGGGGAACCGGCTTTGGCGCGGGGGGAATGCGCCCCCCTTGCCGATCCGGTTTCCCGCATGCAACTCGCTGAAACGACCATGAACCTGAGATCCTTCCTGAAGCCCCTCCGGTCCTCCGGGCGCCGGGCCTCCAGCCTTGTTCCCGCCAGCACGCTGGCCGTGGCTGTCGCGGCCTGCCTGGCCGGGGTCGGTTCCCTTTTTGGCGGCGCCTCGGACGAGCGGGGAGGGACCCTGGTGGAGGCTCGCGCCCCCTCGGAGACGAACCTGGATGCGGAGGAGTTCTTCCGGCAGGGCCAGTTCGCCGAGTCGACCAAGGACTGGGTGGCGGCCGCGAAGTACTACCGGCGCGCCGCCCGGCTTGGGCACGCCCCGAGCCAGAACAATCTTGGTTTCCTCCT
>DMJJ01000074.1 GCA_003452185.1 Verrucomicrobiales bacterium
TGCGGGTCACCGCCCTGGATGAGGGGAGCGGACGCCCTCTCACCAACGCCGAGGCGTTCCTGACGATCGGCGCGGGCGACGCCCGATTCTTCCTCGACCATGCGGCCGCGGGTTCCACGGGCGAGATGACCCTGCATTACAATCCGGCCCAGACGGTCGAGTATACCGTGTGGATCCGGGCCCCGGGGCATCAGCCGGCCCGGGTTGAGCGGTCCCGGGGGCTCGGCGCCGACTTGCGTCCGGAGATCCGGATTCCTCTTCCTCCCGGAACCGAGGCAGGGGGCGTGGTTCAGGATGCCAAAGGGGCCCCGGTCCCAGGGGCCAGGGTGACGGTCTTTCGAAACGAGGGGAAGGGGAGGGGCAATCTCCTCCGCGTGGAATACGAGGAGGTTTGGACCGACACCCGCGGGAATTGGAGATCGCACTCCCTCCCGGCCGAGCTCTCCGGGTTTCAGTTCGAGGTGGGGAAGCCGGGTGAGGCTTCCCTGATCGCCCGGGTCTCGGGCTCCAAGGGAAAGGGGCTCGAGTGGAGTCTGGAGGAGCTTCGACAGGGCAAGGCGGTGGCCACCCTTGGCTCCTCGGCAGCCTTTGAGGTCTCCCTCTCGGATGAGGGGGGAAAGCCGGTGGGAGGGGCCCGCACGTTCGCGATCCCCGAGGATGGCCGTCCCCCCCGATTTCTGATGCGGGGGGATGCGACGGGACGCATCGCGATGTCTGCGGGCCGCTTTGCCGGCGCCTCCAAGGTCGTTCTTCTGGCCGATGGCTTCGCTCCGTCGATCCTGGCGCTGGAGGCGTCGGATTCCTCCCAGGGGGTGCGCCAGGTGACCCTGACCCGGCTCTCGAGGCTTGTGGGACGGGTCTCCGACCAGGCGGGCTTGCCGGTGGCCGGCGCCGAGGTGCGTGTTCTGGGATGGAACGACACCGACCTGTTGACGTACTCCGGGGTGACCGATTCCCGGGGCGCCTTCACCTGGACGAACGCGGCGCAGGGGGTCCTGAACATCCGGCTCTCGTGCACCAACTTCATGTCCGCAAACTACGGCATGGCCTGGGATGGCGGGGAGCTCTCGATGACCCTCTCGCGGCAGACGATGGCGTTCGGCCGGGTGGTGGACGAGGAGAACGGGCGTCCGATCCCCGAGTTCACCGTGATCCGCGGGTATAGCTACGGACGCCAGCAGCCGATCAACTGGGAGCGATACAACCCGGTGCGGGGCCGCAACGGGGCTTACTCCGTCCGGATGAACAACTACGGCTCCGAAAGCCGTGTCACCCTGATGGTCGAGGCCCCGGGCTACCTTCCCGCGGCGGCCGTCGAGTGGGCCCCCGGGGCGTGGTACACAAATGACTTCCGGCTCAAGCGCGGGCGCGGCGTCTCGGGGGTCGTGCTGCTTCCCGACGGGACCCCGGCGGCGGGTGTCAACCTGGTCCTGGTGGAGGTCGGGGATTCCGCCTATCTCGACCGCCCCGGCCAGCTCAGCCGTTCGAGCAGCTACAGCGACCAGGTCCAGTCGGATCGCCAGGGGAAGTTTGAGTTCCAACCCCGGCTCAGGGCCGGCCGGGTGATCGCCGTTCACGAATCCGGGATTGCCGATCTTTCCGTGGAGGAGGTGAAACGCTCGGGCCGTGTTCCGTTGCAGAGGTGGGGCCGGGTGGAGGGGCTTTTCAAGATCGGGGCCGGCCTGGAACCGAACCAGAGCGTCCTCCTCAAGGGCTTCTCCATGCCCTACTACAGCTCGGATATCGCCGTGGCGCGAAGCTCCGGCCTCTCGATGAACTTCAGGACGGTCCCGGATGCCGACGGCCGTTTCCTGTTTGAGAAGGTTCCCCCCGGCGAGGTTCAGGTGCTCGCGGAGTACAAGTTCATCGAGCGCCGAAACGGGGGCGGACCCACCCCTCTCAGCCATGGGGTTGTGGTGGATGTCCTGCCTGCCAAGACCTCCTCCGTGACCCTGGGGGGCGGGGGGCGGCGCCTCGAGGGACGGGTCAAGGTGGTCGGGGGGGATCCCGAGGAGGTGAACTGGTTGAACGATGTCCACCAGCTCGACCTGATCCTCCCGCCGCCCCCGGGCCAGCCCCAGTTCGCGTTCAACCAGAACGACGATGAGGAGACGCGGGCCCGGAAGCAGAACGAGTATGGCCGGCTGATGAACGAGTTCTCCAATACCCCGGCGGGCCGGGCCCACGCGCGCAAGGCCCGCGCCTACGTCTGTGTGTTCGAGACCAACGGGACGTTCCATGTCGACAACGTGCTTCCTGGGAACTACACCCTTCGGATCGCCCCCCGGGAGTACCAGCCCAACTACTACAACGGGCGTCAGCTCGGCTGGCTCCAGCAACCCGTGTCCGTCCCGGAAGGGGGTGGACCCAACGCCCCGCTCGATGTTGGAAGCTTTGAGCTTCGGATCGCAGGGCGCCCCAGGATGGGACGTCCGGCGCCCGACTTCTCCCTGGAGACGATCGATGGCAAGCGGGTGCAGTCGGGCGACCTGCGGGGGAAGGCCGTGGTCCTCTATTTCTGGGCGACCTGGGGCCTGGATGCCAGGGATGAGGCGGTGTTGAAGGCGGCGGCCGAGGCTCCCGGGGCCGAGTCGCGAACGGTGATCCTGGCGGTGAACGTCGACTCGACCCGTCAGACTGCCGAGACCTTCCTCAAGGGACACAAGGTCCCTGGAACGGTC
>DMJJ01000436.1 GCA_003452185.1 Verrucomicrobiales bacterium
CCGCGCGGCGACGCTTCCCCAGCTGGCGCGGGAGGTGGGAGCAGGGATCCTCTGCATCAATGTCACCACCACCGAGGTGGTGCGGCAGATCCTCCTCGGTCCCGGGGGACTCGTCGAGGGGGCCGACCCGGGGGCGGTCTTCATCGACTTTGGCACCACCGGGGTCCCCGAGACGCGGGAGTTCGCCGGGCGGGTGCAATGGGTGGATGCCCCGGTCTCCGGTGGGCAGGTGGGCGCGGAGGCTGCGACCCTCACAATCATGGCGGGAGGAACCCCGGAAGCCTTCCATCGCGCGGCTCCGGTCCTTCAGGTGGTGGGAAGCAGGGTCACCCACCTCGGGCCGGCCGGCTCGGGGCAGGTGACGAAGCTGGCCAACCAGCTGATTGTGGCGCAGACCATCGATGCGGTGGCGCAGGCGCTGCGATTGGCCGAGTTGGCGGGTGTTTCGCCGGCCCTGGTCCGCGAGGCGTTGCTGGGAGGATTCGCTGAAAGCCGCATTCTCCAGCTCCACGGCGACCGGATGGTGCGTCGCGACTTTGCGCCCGGGGGGCGTGCCGAGCTTCAGCTCAAGGATGTGCGGCTCATGTGTGAGCTTGCCGAGTCGGTGGGGCTTGATTCCCCCACCCTTCGAAACTCGCTCGCCCAGTGGGAACGGTTCGTGCATGCCGAGGGGCACGGCAACCTGGACCACTCGGGGCTGTTTCTCCTGTACGATCGCGGCTGACCGTGGCGGCTCGGCTCACGAGTGCATCACCTGCCCGCCGTCGATGTTGAGGGTCTGGCCGGTGATGTTCCGGGCATGCTCTGAGGCGAGGAACGTGGCCATGGAGGCGAATTCCTCCGGTGTTTGCCACCGTCCGAGGGGGGAGACCTTCCGGATTTTTTCCGAGGCCCAGGCCTCGTACTCCCTCCGCTCCCCGGGCGGCAGCCCCTCCTGGCCGGCGCGCCAGACCGATTCATTCAGGTCGGTTTTCACCATGCCGGGGGAGAGCGCATTGACCCGGACGCCGTAGGGGGCGAAGTCCTTGGCGGCGCATTGGACGAAGTTGATCAGCCCCGCCTTGGCGGCGCTGTAGGGGGGGTCGGTCTGTGACCCGATTTGGCCAGCGACGGAGACGAGGAAGAGGAGCGACCCCTTGCGGGCCCGGACGAACTGCGGGGCGAAGGCGTGGGCGACGTGGACGGCGCCGGTGAGATTGATTTCGAGGACCTTTTTCCAGTCCGCGGGCTCCAGCTTCCAGAATGGGAATCCGAAGCGGCCCGACCCGGCCCCGACGGAGAAGACAACGTGGTCCACCGTTCCGAGGCGGTCCGCGAAGGCCGTGACCTGGTCGTACGCGGTGACGTCCCCCACGGTCAGGTGGAGGCCGTGGGGGGTTGTTGCGGGGGGTGGTTCAGCCCGATCGAACCCCTGCACCTCGCATCCCTCCCGCAGGAACCCCTCGGCGATCGCCTTGCCGATCCCGTGGGCGGCCCCGAAAACGACGACGCGCTCTCCCTTCAGATTAAGCTGCATGGTGGCCGAGCATCCGACGCCCCCCCCCGCTTGGCAAGCGCCACGGGAAGAGGGCCGCAAGAAGGGTTTGGCCGCGAAAGAACACATAGAACGCAAAAAGGGGGCCGAAACTTCTTCTTTGGGAGGGAAGCTGGCCGCGAAGGAACGCAAAGAACGCAAAAGACCCAACCGGAGCTTTTTGCTTGGGGGGTGAAAAGCCGGGACTGGAGAAAAAGAAGAGACCGGTCCTTTTCTTCTTTGTGTTCTCTGCGCTCTCTCGCGGCAAAACCCCTCTCGCCGACGCCCCCCCGCTTGGCAAGCGCCACGGGAAGAGGGCCGCAAGAGGGGTCTTGCCGCGAAAGAACACATAGAACGCAAAAGGGGGCCGGAACTTCTTCTTTGGGAGGGAAGCTGGCCGCGAAGGAACGCAAAGAACGCAAAAGACCCAACCGGAGCTTTTTGCTTGGGGGGGGGAAGCCGGGACCGGAGAAAAAGAAGAGACCGATCCTATTCTTCTTTGTGTTCTCTGCGCTCTCTCGCGGCAAAACCCCTCTTTCGCGGCCCCCTATCGCGGCGCGGGCAGGGTGGCAGCGGAGGCAAGGAGGGAAGGCGTGAGCACCAGGGGCACCTAGGCGGACGCGGAGGATACGAGCTCAGGGCCGCCAACCTGGGTTACTCACGCCTTCCCGAAGGAATGCCGGGCCTGTTCCCCCGGCACGCACCCAACATGCGGTGGGCCGGCGGTGAACGCAACCGCGTGCCGTGCGGCAAATTGCCGCGGGAGGGTTTGGCCGCAAAAGAACGCACAGAACGCAAAAGGGGATCGGAAGTTCATCTTTTGAGGAGCAAGGCAGGCCCGAAAAAAGAAAGGAGTCCGGGTCCCCTTCCTCTTTGTGTTCTCTGTGCTCTCTCGCGGCAAAACCCTCTTTCGCGGCAACCTCACAAGCCCACTGTGGCAAAATGCCGCAGGGCGGCAGGGCGGGTTTCGGTTGCTCTTCTGGAGACCGTGTGAAGAGTTGGTGAACCCGATGGCTAAGCACTCAGCTACAGTCTTGCTCCTGCGTCCGGATTGGCGGTTCCCATGAATGGCAGCCGATCCTCCAGCATGGGGTCCTCTGAAGGCGTCGATGGGCTCGCTATCGGAATCACTGGGCTGGGGCTGGTATTTCTGAGCGCGGGGGTGATCGGGATCATCGCCCCGGTCCGACCGCTGCAGGTGCCCAGCGGGGCCGAGGAAATTCCAATCGTGGAAGAATTCCAACCGCCCGACCCCGCGCCTCCTGCAGTCTCGCCAGCTGCACCCTCGGAGCCAACAGAGTCCGTGATCACCGAGCCGAGGCTTCGGCCTCCACCGGTGGTGAATGTAGCCTCCGCCGACGCTCCCGTGCTGTTCGCCGTCCCGGCCGTGGGGCGCGTGGTGCCTCTCGCCCAGGCGGACGCGCCGCCACCCCGGGTCGCGCCTCGGGCCGCCCCGCAGGCAGTCGTCGCAACGCCGGCCGTGGCGACGTTCGAGGGGGCGGGCAGCAGCGGGGACTTTCCCTATCCCGAGTACCCGCGCGAGGCGGTGCGCAACCACTGGCAGGGACGACTCCTCCTCTACACGGTGGTGGGGGCGAACGGCCTCCCGGAGCGTGTCGAGGTGCGTGAATCCTCCGGACACGCGATGCTCGACAACGCCGCCCTGGAGGTGGTGCGCAGACGCTGGGTCTGGCCGATTGGCACCGTTCGCCACTTCCACATCCCCTTCCATTTCCAGCTCGAAAAATGAAATGAACCTCCCCGCTCTCCTCCTCGATCCTCAGCTCCCGTCCCTGCCATCGCCCGCGATGGCGAATATCGTTTTCGATCTGTTCCAGAAGGGAGGTCCGGTCATGTGGCCAATCCTCCTCGCCCTGATCGCCGCGGTCGGTGCCATGGTGGAAAGGATCTGGTGGTGGGCCGCTCGCCGCTCGTTGCGCGACGTCGGACGACGTCGCGTGGTTCTCGATCAACTCGCCGGTGAAGGACTTGCGCGTGCCATGGATGCTTGTCGTGGTTCGCAGGATCCCGTCGTCCGGATGCTCGAGGCCGGGCTGAGGGCTCATCCTTACAACGTCGAGGAGGCGATGCAGCTGGTGGCTACGGAAGAGATGGAGCAGGCCGGGCGCTTCATTCCGATGATGGACACGCTCGTGACGCTGGCGCCATTACTCGGACTGCTGGGGACGGTGACTGGCATCATGCGCTCCTTCACCTTGATCGGATCGGCCGACCTCGCGGTGCAGAAGGTGACGGGAGGAATTGCCGAGGCGCTGATCGCGACGGCCGCAGGCCTCGGCATCGCCATAAGCGTGCTGCTTCCGTGCAACTATTTTTCACGTCGTGCCGCGCGGCTGAGCGTCGAGTTGCAGAGCGCCGGCACCGAGCTCCAGGGCCTGTTGAAGCGAATCTCCGGCGGGGCCGCAGGGGCCTGCAACCCGACACGCGAATGAAACCGATCCGCTCCTCGTTCGAGCACAAGCAGAACCGGATCGAGATCATCCCGTTGATCGACATCATGTTCTTCCTGCTCGCCTCCTTCATGCTCGTCAGCCTCTCGCTCACCCAGCAGGCCTCCGTGAACGTGAACCTGCCGACCGCCACCCAAGCCCGCAGGGAGGGGAATCCTGACCTCCTGCAGATTGCTGTGAATCGTCGCGGGGAGGTTCTCTTCCAGAACCGGGTCGTGACGCTGGGGGAACTTTCGGAGCTGCTGAGGAATCGCGCCGCCACGAACGGGACGGCCACCCCCGTGTATATCAGTGGCGACCGGGATGCGACCCACGGGGCGATGGTCGGTGTGCTCGATCTTGCGCGCCGTGCGGGATTCGAACGCGTGGCATTTAACGTCCGGGTGGACTCAACACGCTGACCCGACACCATGCCGCGATTCTATCGAGTATTCCTCTCCCTGCTGATCGTCGCCCTTTCTGTCGTGTGCGGAATCCAGTGGCGCCGCGAGGCCTCGCTGGTGCAGGGCCTCAACTCGCTCAGCGGGGAAAAGGCCTCCATCGACCGCGATCGTCAGGGGGCTCTGCAGCAGATCCAGCAGTGGGAGGTGGAGAACCACCGGCTCGAATCACGGATCGCCGAGCTCTCCTCTCTCCTCGAGACCAATCGGACAGAGCTCGCCGCCGCACAGCGGGGTCAGCGGAAGGCCGAGATCGAGGTGGAGAGATTGACTGCGGACGTCGCCGCACACCGGGCGGCGATCGAACAGCAGAACACCAACTTGAAGCGGCAGAACGAAGTGATCGCCCGGCAATCGGAGTCGATCCGCGAGCAGAACGAGGTCGTCAAGCGTGTCGTTGGGGAGCGCGATGACATGGTGCGACAGCTCAACGAGCGGACGCGCGAATACAACGCGATGGTCGAGAAGTACAACACCCTGGTCAAACAACTCGAGGCATCCAAGGCCAAGTAGTCCCCCCTGCGTGCCAAGTCACAACCCGGAGAAACGAAATATGAAAACGAGCACCCCGTCACCGAGGTCCATCCCACCCAGCGCCTGGATCCAGGCCGCGCTCATCGCCTCCGCAGCAACAAGCGCGTGCGCACAGAGCGATCCCTCTCCCGCGAAATCGGAAGCCGGCACCACCAACCAGATGCCCGCGGTACTCATCCGGGCGCAGGACCCGGTGGACTACGCCGCACCCTCGGCGTCGACGGCCACCCGCTCGGACACCCCGTTGCTGCGCACTCCGATGGCGGTGCAGGTGGTTCCGCGCTCGGTGATCCAGGACCGGCAGGCGCTCACAATCGAGGAGGCCCTCCGGAACGTCAGCGGAGTGCAGGCGCCTCCCGCCGGGTATTACGATAATTTCCTGATTCGCGGCTTCGATAGCTACGGCGATGTCTTCCGAAACGGGCTGAAGCTGAGCGGAATCATCGGGGCCGAGGACATGGCGTTCGTCGATCACGTGGAGATCGCCAAGGGGCCCACCGCCATGCTGTATGGCCGGGTGCAGCCGGGCGGGCTGGTCAATATCGTCACTCGCAAGCCCGAGGCCAATGCCGCCTACAGCATCGACCAGCAGGTCGGCAGCTGGGGGACGTGGCGCACCGTGGCCGACGCCACCGGTCGCGTGAACACGAACGGCACCGTGCTCTACCGGCTCATGGGGGTGTACGATCGGGGGGACAGCTTCATCGACTTTCAGCACCACGACAACAAAGCCATCGCCGCGTATCTCAGCTGGATTCCCTCCGAGCGGTTCTCTGCCAACTTCCAGTTCGAGTATTACGACCAGCGGACGGCCAATCCGGGATACACCTCGCAGATGGTTCCCTACGTGGGGGGACGTCCCGCCGATCTGCCACGGCATTGGACCCAGAGCGATCCCGCGATGTGGGATCTCTGGCCCAACACGGTGGGACGCGCAACGTTCGCGCTGGACTGGAACTACGCGTTGAGCGACGAGTGGAAGCTGACGCAACGCTCCCACTTCTTCACCTCCGACGAGCTGCAGAGCTACCTTCTCTATAAGGAGTTTGACGAGCCCACGGGGATCCTGCATCGGAGCATTGCTTACAACCCGGTCGATCGCAACCAGTACGCGAACAACCTCGACCTGAGCGGGCGCTTCGACACCTGGCAGCTTGAGCACAAGGTGCTCTTGGGCGTCGACTGGTACGACTACCGGGAGAAGTTCACGGGCTACAATGAAGGTGGCGGCCCGCTCGATCGCATCCCGGCGCTGGACATCTACCACCCGGTCTACGGGGACATCGACGTCGCGGCGATGCAGTCGTACATCAACGCCAGCAAGGGGAATGTGCTCTGGCGCTCCCACGGGGCAGATCTGGGCGTATACCTCCAGGACCAGATGACGATCGCCGAGCGGGTGGACGTGCTCGTGGGAGGACGGTACGACTTTGCACGTGATCGCTATTCCAGCACCTATGGAACCACCGACACCCCGGACTATCCGAACAACAACGGGGCGATGGCTCCCGCCCCGATGGATCGCGAGCTCTCTCCGCGCGCCGGGATCCTGTATCGCTTGACCGACCGGGCCTCGGTGTACGGCAGTTACTCCAAGTCGTTCGGGCTTGCGAACGGGTTCAACACGTCCGGCCAGGCGCTCCCGCCGGAGAAAGGGGAGCAGTTCGAAGCGGGGGTGAAGGCCTCATGGATGGAGGGACAGCTCTCCACCACGGCGACGGTCTTCGATCTGACCAAACAGAACGTCGTCGAGTACGATCTCGCGGCCCATCCGGTGGTCGTCGGTGAGGTGCGAAGCCGCGGTCTTGAGCTCGATGTGACCGGGCAGATCACCCGCAACCTTGCCGTCATCGGCAGCTACACCTACGACCGCGCGGTGATCACGGATGACCCGTTCAACGGGAACGAAGGACATCGATTCACCGGAGTCGCTGCGAGCGTCGGGAGTCTTTGGCTGCGATACGACACCGCTCCGGGCGAGGCCACCGGATGGCGTGTCGGGGCCGGGGTGTTTATCAGCGGGCAGCGCCCGGGAGATGATGCCAACACGCAGACCGTCCCGGGTTACGAGCGACTTGACGCGATGGTCGGTTACCGGATGCGCGTCGGGCGACGGCGTCTCAGCTGCCAGGTCAACGTGCAGAACCTCACCGACAAGCGTTACTTCGACAACAGCGCCTACGGCTACGCCATTTTCGGCACGCCGTTGGCGGCCACCGGATCGGTCCGCCTGGAGTTCTGATGACGGCCTCGCACGCGCATCGGATTCGCGACGTCCTGCGCTGGCTTCATCGCTGGATCGGCCTGGGGACGGCGATGTTCCTCGTTCTGGCGGGACTGAGCGGGTGTTTGCTCGCGTTCAACACAGAGCTGGAACGGGTTTTCGCACCCCAGCTCTTCGCCCGATCGCACCCTGCGCCCGGTACCCCGCGACTTGATCTCGCGGAGCTGGCGACCCGGGCTCAGGCGCTGATGCCCGATGCGCGTGTGCTGTCGGTGACCTACAGCGAGCCGGACCAGGCGAGCGTGTACTTCGAGCCACGACCGGATCCGAGCACCGGCAGGCCACGCGTTCTCGGGTTCACGGATTTCTTCCTCGATCCGTGGACCGGGGCGGAGCTGGGCCGCCGCGATCACGGGAACCTGCGCGAGGGGTTGATCAACGTGATGCCGTTCCTGTACGAGTTCCACTGGAGACTCGTGGCCGGGAACGTCGGACAGTGGCTCATGGGGACTGCGGCGTTGTTCTGGACCTGCGACTGCTTCATTGCGATCGCACTCACCCTGCCGCGGCCCCCCTGGAGGGGGCGCTTCTGGAGTCGTTGGGGGGAGGCGTGGCGCATGAAACAGGGCGTGAGCCCAGGTCGTCGCTTGTTTGATCTCCATCGCGCCGGGGGGCTCTGGCTCTGGTGCCTGCTGCTCGTGTTCGCCTGGTCGAGTGTGATGATGAACCATCGACCGGTGTTCGAGTGGGTGATGTCCCGGATCAGCGACTACCAGCCCGACGCCGTTCTGCCACCGCACCCGGTGTCCGCACCACGGCTCGACTGGGCCGCAGCTCTGCGTGTCGCGGAGCCGCTGATGGCGGAACAGGCGCGAGGTCACGGATTCACGCAGGCCGGGCCTCAGAGCCTCATGTATGACCCGTCCGCGAATGTCTACATGTACAGCGTCTACGGGAGCCGGGATCTATTTGAGCGATCCCCCAAGGGAGGCGGGACCACGGTGACCTTCGATGCGGATACCGGTGCGCTGATCAGCCTCTGGCAGGCGACGGGGGAGCGGTTTGGGAACACCGTGGAGAGCTGGCTGTATGCCCTGCATATGGCCCGGGTGTTTGGTCGCCCCTATCAATGCCTGGTATCACTGCTGGGATTGGGCCTGGCGATCCTCTCAATCACCGGTGTGTTGATCTGGTGGCGGAAGCGACGGATACGCCCCCGAAACGGGTGATGCCCGTTGCGGTGCTTCAGCGTCCAGCTGGGTGCGTGCTCAGACCTCCAAGTCTCCTGGCAGCGTAGTCGTCGGGCACCGCGACTGAGGAGGCTATGCGGCCGATTGGGCGTGCAACCTGGACGTCACCCAAACCGTGGTGGAACGGCTGCGACAATTTGCCACAGACGTGATGCTTGTCCACCTGTCCGTTCCGCCAGCTATGCTTACGCGCATATGGCCCGCCTCGCATTTCGCTGCACTGCTTCGGTCTTTGCAGCCTTGATCTCCCAGCCCTTCGTGACCTGGATGTCCGTGGCAGGCGAGTCCTCCTCGACCAACTCGGCTCCCGTGCGGGTCAAGGAGGTGAACGTCCGGGCGAAGGAGGCCGTAGAGCACGGGGCGTATCGTGCCGTCGAAACGACCAGCGCGCTGAAGACAGCGACGCCGATTCTTCAAACCCCCGTCTCCGTCCAGGTGGTGCCGCTGCAAGTGCTGCAGGATCAGCATGCGATCCGGATGGATCGAGCCATTCAGAACGTCAGCGGTGTCGTGCCGTTGAAGCTCTATGGAAACTCAGACAGCTTCAGCATCCGTGGCTTCGACCAGCTCTCGACGACCTTCGAAGATGGGCTCCGCCTCGACAACTACACGATCTCCGGGTTCACGCGGGAGATGTCCAATATCGAGCGGGTGGAGGTGATCAAAGGGCCCGCATCCGTTCTCTATGGGCGGGCGGAGCCGGGAGGGTTGGTGAACTTCATCACCAAGAAGCCGCTCGATGCCCCGGCTTACTCCGTGGAGCAGGAGGTGGGATCGTTCAGCCTCTTCCGGACGACGTTCGATGCCACCGGCCCTCTGAACTCAGAGCGCACTGTGCTGTACAGGCTGATTGGTGACTTCGAAAAGGGAGGCTCCTTTCGCGACTTCATCCATCCGGAGCGCTTGTTTCTCTTTCCCTCGGTGGAGTGGCGTCCCACGGAGCGGGATCGCCTGACCCTCGAGACGAAGTATGCGGATGGTCGTGAACCGGGAGACCAGGGAATTCCATTTTTGAGCACCGGAAAGCCCGCCGACATCCCGATCAGCCGCAACCTCGTGGAACCCGGGAGCACCTACGCCCCGATCACGGAGTATTCGACCAAGCTGATCGCAACCCACGAGTTCACGGACGACTGGAAGGCTCGTCTGAGCTACAAGAGCGAGCATCGAAGCGCCCCCACCCCGTCGTTCGTCGGATACGCCGGGCAGGCCGACGCAGCCGGGGACCTGCAGCGGTTTTGGATGACGGAGACTTTTTTCGAGCACTGGGTCCACCAGGTGTCGTTCGATGTCACGGGACACTTTGAGACCCCAGGCATGGCGCACACCGTGATTGCGGGACTCGACTACTACCACCACGAGGGACACTACGACTACAACGAGACCGGCTTCGCATACCCGGTTCCTTCGATCAATATTTACTCGCCGGTCTACGGACAGCCGTTCCCGGCGATCGATCCAACACTCAACGGGGTTGTGGAGAGCGGGCAGGATGCGTACGGCGCCTTTTTCCAGGACCAGATTGAGCTTCCGGGACATGTGCATCTGCTCGGAGGCTTTCGGTACGACCAGGCCAGCACGTTCAACACCGGCTACGGGGCCGGAGTGGATCATGTGCGCGATACTCCCTCCCCGACACCGCGGGCGGGGGTTCTCTGGAGAGCCCTGCCGACCCTCAGCTTCTTCACCACCTACACTGAGAACTTCGGCTCGACCTCGTTGGGGAGGCAGACCTGGACCCATGATCTGCTGCCGCCCGAGTCCGCGCAGCAGTTTGAGGTCGGCGTGAAGACCGAGTGGTTGGAGAAGCGGTTGAGCGCGACGGCGAGTCTTTACCAGTTGACCAAGCAGAACGTCTCGACCACGGATCCGCTGCACCCCGCGTTTTCGATCGCCATCGGCGAAGCACGGAGTCGCGGGGTGGAACTGGATCTGGCAGGGGCGATCACCGAATCGTGGCGGGTGATTGGAAGCTACTCCTACATCGACACCACAACCACCAAGGACAACAACGGCTACGCTGGCATGCGCTTTCCTGGGATTCCGTATCACAGCGCCAGCCTCTGGACCACGTACGATTTGGGAGCCAGGCCCGACACCGGTTTTCGGGTTGGCGCCGGGGTTGTGGCCCGCACTGGCGAGGTGGATTACTCGGCGGAGCGCGTTCCGGGGTTTGGAACTCTCAACGCGCTGGTCGCCTATCGGTGGATCTCGGGAAAGACACGCTTCCGGGCCCAGGTGAACGTCGAGAACCTGCTCGACAAAACCTACTATGTGAACCTGACCAGCGGGTCCGCCTTCCCTGGATCACCTCTGGCATGCACGGGATCGCTGCGTGTGGAGTTTTGACCGGAACATCAAGATCGCATGAACGCTCTGGCGCCCCGCATTCGACGCTACTTCGTCTGGCAGCATCGTTGGGTGGGCCTGGCGCTCACGTTCTTCCTGATCGTCATCGGCATCACCGGCTCGCTGCTCGCGTACCGGGAGGAGATCGATCGGCTTCTGAATCCTGATCTCTACGCACGGCCTATCCCCGGGGCACGCCCGCTTGATCTCGCAACGCTCGCTGAACGGGCGGAGGCGATCGATCCGCACGCTCGGGTCTGGTACTTCTACCAGACCCGCAACGATCATGTCTCGCTCCGATGCGTGCCGCGCACCGACCCGGCCACAGGGAAGCCGTTCGACATCGACTACGATCACCTGATCCTCGATCCCATCACGGGCAGGGAAATTGCGCGCCTCAAGACGTATGGGGCTCGGAGCTTCGGTCGCCGAACGTTCATGTCCTACGTCTACGATCTCCATACTTCAGTGATGTGTGGCGGCGCGGGATGGAATTTTCTGGGATACGTGGCGGTGCTGTGGGTGTTGGATTGCTTCGTCGGGTTTTACCTGACGCTCCCGATCGGGTGGACCCAGTTCTGGACCCGATGGACTCCCGCCTGGCAGGTGCGTTGGGGGGCAACCCTTTTCCGCCGGCTCTTCGATCTACACCGAGCTCCGGGCCTCTGGCTCTGGCCCATGCTCTTCGTCTTCGCGTGGTCCGGCGTGATGTTCAACTGTCGTCCGGTGTACGAGCGGGTGACACACGCCCTCTTTGATTACAAGTCGGAGATGGACGAGCTCCCGATGCCCACCGGCAAGGTCGTGGAGCGGCCGAGGCTCGGCTGGCGCGAGGCGCTCCGGATCGCAGAGCAGCGAATGGAGGACGTGGCCGGACGCCGGGGGTTCTGGGTGGATCGGGCCGTGGGGTTCGCGTACATCGCCGAGGTGGGAATGTACAACTACACCGTGCTGAGCAGCCTCGATTTTCGTCGATCGCCTCCCGGGACCGACATCATGATCGATGGGAACACGGGTGAGCTGAAGGCCGTCATGCTTCCCCGGGGCGAGCATGCCGGGAACACAATCGGGAACCTGCTCTGGGGCCTTCACTACGGCGACCTTTACGGCTGGTCGCTTTATCGGCTCTTCGTTGCGGTGTTCGGTTGGGTGGTGGTGCTTCTCTCGCTGACCGGCGTCTACATCTGGTGGCGGAAGCGACGCCGCGCCTGAAGCCCCGGGCTGCGACACTCAGGGGTTTGTCCCTGAGGTGCGTGCTGCTGCTCGGTCACTCGGGCTTGTGGGTGCTGTGGCAGGCCTTGCAATTGACCGCCTCTTTGTAGGCCTCGAGTCCTCCGGGCGTCCCCTTTTCGAGAGATTCGGCCGCCGCGAGAAGCTTCTTGGTCTTTTCCTTCCAGCTTGCAGCATCCCCCTTGGGAGGCTTGGTGTCGCAGAGCTCCCTGTACCCGGCGACTAGCTTCGCGAGCTCCTCCTTCGAGGCCTGGCCGTTGGAGGCCTTCTTACAGACCGGATCGGTCCCTTTGGGAGCCTTGTGGTAGGACTTCATAACCTCTTTGATCGTCTCCTCATCCTTGGAGTCCGCAGCCTGGAGTTGAACAGCAAACCCACTCAGGAGGGCAAGGGCAGCGACGGCGATCGCGAGCGGAGGCGTAGGTTTTGATTTCATGGTCGGTTCGAGCTCTCTCTGTTGGTGTAAGTCCCGGTGACACGGGCGATGCTGGAACGATAGTCCGGAGAGCCATTGGCGGATGAGGACTCGGGGTGCGGCAAAATGCCGCACCCTGTGTTGCCCCGCGTTGTTTGACCCAGGCCAGCCCGGCACGCTAAGACTCATGACAACGTGCGGCTTCGTACCGAGATCCCGGCTCCGACGACTGCAGGCCTCTTGCCCGGCCTGCGGTTGGAGGGGTGCGCGCCCCGTCGGCCGGCCAGGCTCCACCTGCCGATCGGTCCACCCTCTCCCGACTTCGTGCCTGTCGAAGCGGCTCGTCGCGCCCAGGCTCCCGCTGTCGGCCGCAGGGGAGGTTTCACCCTGATCGAGCTCCTGGTGGTGATCGCCCTCATCGCCATCCTGGCCGGCCTGCTGCTCCCCTCGATCAGCCGGGGGAAAAGCCGCGCCCGCGCCGCGGAGTGCCTCAACAACCTGAGGCAGATCGGCATCGCCTCCCGGATGTACGCCGACGACAACGACGAACTGCTGCCACAGTCCTCCCACGAGCATGCCTCCTGGGTCGGGACGCTGCAGGCGTATCTCGGGGGGACCTCTGTGTTCCGGTGTCCCGTGGATTCAAACCGCCAGCGGCTCTACAGCTACGCAATCAACGACTACCTCACCACCGCCCCGTCGGGCTCCACAAACCAGAACTTCTCGCGCATCACCGCGGTTCCGGCGCCCGCGTCGACGCTCTACATGGCGGAGTGCCAGGACGACTACGAGGGGTCGGATCACTTCCATTTCGCCGATGAGGCCGACGGCGGATACACCCCCCCTGCCTTCATCGCACAGGTGGCCGCCGGCCGCCATGGGGTGGGAGCAAACTACCTCTTTGTGGACACGCATGTGGAGTTCATGTCGTGGTCCGCTGTAAAACCAAAACTCCAGGAGCCGGGCGGACGACTCGTCCGCCCGGGCGGGAATCCTTGAAATCTCCCGGAAGTACCTCACCCATGAACACCACTCCCGTCACACGCGCCCTGCTTCTCTCGGGCGCCCTGCTGAATAACCCCACCCACCTGCTGGCTCACGAGCATCTGAACACCGGCGCGACCGGCCAACACCAGGGGGATCAACTGATCTTTGCCAACGGGGAGGAATTCTCCGCCGCCTCTGGCACCGTGATCCAGATGACCCCCGCGGCCGACGGGTCCTACGGCGGCCAGTACGCGGCGGAGATCACATTCACCGTGCTCGCCGCGACCTCCGACTTTGGGGGGCCGGTGCCGGGGGCCCCCGCACTTGGGTCGTACATCCAGGCCCGGATCGAATCGGTGCAGGGCCCTGCCGGGGGGACGTTCAGCTTCTGGAACGAAGGGGAGACCATCCCTGGGATCAGCATGCCGAGTGGGACCACGATCCCGTCAGCTCTCTGGGCCTTGAGTGACGAGGAGGATCACATCGCCGCCGGGCTTCCCCCTGCCGGAACGCCGGGGGCGGACCCCTGGGGCCATGTGCACGGCACCCAGTTCACGGCCGATGTCCCGGGGGACTACACCGTGGGGTTTCGTCTCTTCGACACCTCGAACAACGGCCTGAATGGTGGCCCAATCCACACCCCATCGGAGCTGTTCTCAATCCACTTCAGCGCGGTGCCGGAACCTGGGATGCTGTCGCTGGCGGGGCTTGGGATGGCCGTCGGCCTCGGGATCGTCCGGAGGCGCTCGAACTTCCCCGCGACCCGGTCCTGAACGCGAGACCTCGGGCCCCATAGACTCCCTTCCCCCCCGACCTGTCTTCCATGAAACACCCCTCCTGCCCACTGGCGGTGCTCCTCATTTCGTTCCGTTCGCTGCTCCTGCCCGAGGCCGGCTTCGCACAGCACGCCCACATCAACGCGGGCGCTGTCGGGTCGACGGCGGGAAGCCCGCTCTACTTCGTGAATGGCGGCAACTACGAAACCAACTCCGGCTACGTGGTGAACCTCGCGCCGGCGACCGCGGGGACCTACGCCGGAACCTACGCGGGAAGCATCACCTTCACCTCGTTGGCAATCGACCCGTTGAACGGGGGGCCGGCATTCGGGCACGCCGCCGCAGGCGCATTCCTCGAGTTGCAGGTGGTTTCGGTGGAGGGGCCGGAGGGGGGAGAGTTCTCATTCTGGGATGCAGGGGACACGGCCCCTCGCATCACACTCCGTGTGGGGAGGTCTGACGGCGTTGCCCGGTTTGCGCTGAGCGAGAGCGACGCCTCCCCCGGGAGCGACCCGTATGGGCATATTCATGGTCGGGAGTTCACCGCGAACCAGGCCGGGCTCTATGCGGTCGGGTTCCGGCTCATCGACACCTCACAGAACGGGCCCGGCGGCGGACCGCTCCACCCCCCGTCGGGGCTCTTCCACCTTTACTTCCAGGCCGGCCTCACCCTCTCGGTCGCCGCCTCCCCGAACGGCGGCGTGGAGGCCCGTTTTGGAACGCACATCGGCAACAATTACTTCCTGCAGGCGACGGAGGATGTCGTGTCCGGCACGTGGTTCGACGTGGCAGGCCCGGTCGCAGGGAACGAACGGCTCCAGTCGCTGGCGGATCCGTCCGGCATGGGGGGGAGCCGGCAACGCTTCTATCGGATTCGGGTTGAGGCGCAGTAGCCGGCGGTCTCCCGCGCCACGGTCGACGTGACGGAGCGACGCGGTGCGGCAATTCACCACATGGGCCAACTCCGGGGTTCGTGGCAGGCTGCTGCTGAACAGTGAACATCCGAAACCAACCCCGCACAACACAGACATGAAATCATTCTCAAACGCTCGTCCCACCGGGGCCCGCAGGCCCTGCCTGGCCGCCCCCCTCGCCGTCGCCGCATGCCTCCTCCTGGCCGGGCCGGCCGGGGCGCACCTCACCTACAACGGACGCGATCTCGGGTCCTACACCGGCCTGGAGGCCGGGACGAAGACCATCACGAACCAGACGGTCACCGGCAACTACGGCTGGGCCGATGCGGCGGATGGCATCCTGGGGGACAGCCATCGTGGCCGGGCCTTCCGGTTTCATCTCGACCACGCCGCGCTCGTGACGCTGACCATCTCGGCCAACCCCAATGCGACGACAAACTCGCTTGGCGGGTTGGTGCCGGCCTTCTCCATCTACTCGGGCCTGGGAGCCGTGGCCCCGTATCCACCGACCCAGACAGCCCTGCCGTCGGGACCCGACCACGATTTTGGAGAAGCCTCCGCGGCATGGCGCACCTGGTGGGTGCAGCAACACCTGAACCCGGCCGCCACCGATCCCTCCGCGACCGACGGGAGCTGGGATGCCCTCGGCGACTGGAAGATGGGAGGCGACGGGGATTTGCCGGGGGATTTCTCGCAGCTGAGCAGCTTCCTCTACCGTGCCTCCGCAGCGGCTCATGACGGGGCAAACACGGTGACGGGAAGCTTCACCCTCCAGGCGGGGGACTACACGGTGATGATCGGGGGGAACAACATCGCAAACAAGACCTCCGACACCGCCCTCAGCCCGCATGGGATTGCGGCAACGATTTCTGTCACCCCGGCCCCCGCCCTGAGCGTCGCCCAGAAGGTGTTCGTCGCGTGGCCCGCCACGACCTCCGCGAACTGGGTCCTTGAGGCATCGACCTCCGCCGACGCCACGGAGTGGACCCCGGTCCCGGGTTCCCCCACGACAGTCGATGGCCAGGCAGGGGTGCTCCTCGACACCTCCGCAGCCCGCCGCTACTTCCGTCTCCGGTACGTGCCGTGAGTGAGGCATGGCGTGCATGAACCCGCTCAGCCACGTTGTCGAGTTCTCATCGGCACGCCCCGGGCCGCGATCGATCTGGTCGCGCCCGAGGGCGTGCTTCCTTCTTGGGCCTGGGGGTGGTCCCGCGATCTCCCTCCTGGTCGGGCTACTTTGGGTCCTGTGCCTGGTGGCCGGGGCGGACACCCACATCTATGTCGGGGCCGCGGGGACGAACCAGGGGGATCCGCTTCTCTTCACCAATGGCTCCCTGTTCGACGCGACACGCACAAACGGGGCCCTCCCGCAGATCCTTCGCACCAATGGGCTGAACGCCGGGTATTACCGGGGCGACGCCCTCACATTCAGCGCCCTGGCAGCGACGCCGGTGAACGGCGGGCCGGTGGCGCTTCACGCCGCGCTGGGAGCGCGCATCGGCATTCAGGTGACGGGCCTCAAGGGTCCTCCTGGCGGCAGCTTCGCCTTTTGGGAGGGGGATGGGGAGAGCGACCTCGGGAGGATCACCTTCAGTCTCCCGGTGGGGAGCGTCGCCGGGACGAATCTCCTCCTGATCAGCGAGAATGTCGGCGAGGCGGGGGCGGATCCCTACGGGCACATTCATGGTCGGGAGTTCACAACCAGCCTTGCCGGGACGTACCTCGTTGGGTTCCGGGCCGTCGATCTCTCCACCAACGGCCTTGGGGGTGGGCCGATCCATTCCCCCTCCGACGTTCTGTGGGTCCGGTTCCAGGCTGGCGCCTTGATTGAAGCCTTCTCACTCGTCGGTGGGCGTGTGACGGTGACTTTCCGGAGTCTCCCCGGGATCACCAACGCGCTGGAGTGGGCCGGGAGCCTGAGCCCTCCGGAGTGGGTGGTGGCGGCACCGCCGCTGCGGGGGAACAATGGCATTCAGATGATGGCCTCGACCAACGCCCCCTCCGTCGACGGGTTCTACCGCCTGCGACAGTTGAACAATCTTCCGTGAAGCTCCCACCGTACCGATGCTGGCTTGGAACCAGGACCCGGGCCGGTGTCCGGACCGCTAGAAAGTGGCGCGAGCCGAGGCGCTCCTCGGCTTGACCCGGTCGAAGTGAAAGGAGCAGCACCCGAGGTTCAGCGTCCGTCCGCTCTTGGAGAGCCGGTGCCGGAACTCCTCGATGACACGGCAGTTGACCGACTTTCCAGATTTGCAGGTTTCGATAATCCCGGCTTCGCGCAGGATGCGGAGATGCTTTGAGACGTTGTACTGCGAGGCGCTGACGCGCTCGCTGATTTCGTTCACAGTGAGCGTCTCCTTGAGCAACTCGCGAACGATGGACCATCGCGTGTGGTCCGCGAGGGCTTTCAGCATCCGAATGCAGAGTTCCGATTCCATCGTCTGATACCGCACCCTAAGCCGGGCGGGAAAAATCTTCCAGCATTTTGCTCCGTGCCGTTCCGGCCGCGGTGCGCCGTTCGAAGCGGGTGGCCCAGAGGCGCGGACGGGGCGTGGGGCCGGGTCGGGGGTGGGTCGCGCGCACCGGGAGAGGCGTTCCGCCGCCCCGGTGGCCGCGGCAATGAGGCTTGCGCCAACATATGCACATATGCACGATAGGGCATGCTAACGCCTGTGGACAGCGGTTCACTTTGTGGGTCCCGTTGCCGGGCCGGCCGCAACCCGAATTTCCGGGTCGTGTGGTTGGGTTCAGCAGCGGGGCTGGGCGTGCGCAATCCATGAGTTCCCAACTGTATGACCGAAATCATTTGTAACCCGAACGTGACGACTTTGCAGCGGCGGCCCGACTCCCGGACCGGCCCCGGGGCATGGAAGGCATCCTCGCTTCTGTCGGCCTCCCTGTTCCTGGCAGTGCATGCAGGAGCGCAATCCATTGTGGTGCCCAACGGGTCCTTCGAAAACCCGACTCCGCCCCCGGGCTACCCGGCGACGCCGCAGATCGACGCCTGGCAGAAGCCGCCGCAGCCCGACGGGCTTCCGCTGCCTCCGGGAATCACCTGGGAGCAGCTCTCCGGGGTGTTCCCCAACACCGCGGCGGGCAGTGCGGATCACATCGACAACGTCACGGGGAACCAGGCGGCGTACCTTTTCGCCATCCCCGGCGTGGGCTTGTCGCAGGGGGTCGGCGCGACGTTCGAGGTTGGCAGGAGCTATGCGCTCTCGGTGGGAGCGCTCGGCGGCGGGGGAATCACGGAGGGAAGCACGCTTCAGCTCGGCCTGTTCTATCTCGACGCGGGGAATGCGCTGAGCCCGGTGATGGTGACCCCGATCACCTACACGGCGGCCGCCTTTCCGAACTCCACCCACCTGATCGAGTTCCAGGCGCTCTCCTCCGCCGTGGCGGCGGGAGACCCCTGGGCCGGCAAGCAGATCGAGGTTGGTCTCTTCTCCTCGTCCGGGACGGGGAGCGGCTACTGGGATGTCGACAACGTGCGCCTGTCGGTAGTGCCCGAGCCCGGGACTCTCACCCTGGCGGCCGCGGGGATCTGCGGCCTGCTGGCCGTGACACGCCGCGCCGTCCGCCGCGCGTAGCGGGGGTGGGGTGGATGGAGAAGAATGCCAGCGAACCAGAGTCATTCGGGAGCCAAGCACCCATGACCCGCGATAAAGTCCTGACGGTCCTCCTGTGCGGGGTGGCGATGGCCGTCCATCCGGGGGCCCCGCTTTGGGGGGCCCCGATTCCGCTGGCCAACGCCTCCTTCGAATCCCCGGCGGTCGCGTTCGTCTCCACCCAGATCGATGGGTGGCAGAAAACCCCCAAGCCCGAGAGTTACGACGAGTCGGACGGCTTCCTCTGGAGCCAGTTGACGGGGCTCTTTCGCAACACCCCGGCGGGAAGCGCGGATCACATCGACAACTGCGACGGCAACCAGGCGATCTGGGTGTTTGCGGTCCCTGGCGCCGGGCTGTTCCAGGAATCCTCCCCCAGCGCCGGGGGGGGATTGGCACCTCAAACGCTCACCGGGTCGTTCGAGGTGGGGCGTGCCTACCAGCTCTCAGCCGGCGTGATCGGCATGGGTGGGGGGATGTCCAACGGGGTCACGCTCGGGATCGGCCTGTACTACCGTGACGCGGCCAGCAATCAGGTCGTGGTGGCTGAGGCGATTGCGACCAACAGCCCGGCAGTCTTCAGCAACCGGACTCATCTTGTTGAGTTTCGTGCCGAGCTCCCGACGGTGCGAACTCAGGACCCCTGGGCCAACCAGCCGATCGGGATCCGGCTGCTCTCAACCGTCGGCGCGCAGCTGCAGGGGGGATACTGGGACCTGGACAACATCCGGCTCCGGGAGATCCGTGCGCCGGTCCTCGGCCT
>DMJJ01000466.1 GCA_003452185.1 Verrucomicrobiales bacterium
GGTATTTTCGCCTCCGACGGCTGGACCCGGATGCCGCCCTCTGTGCGTCGAGGGACGGGGTCTCCGATCCCGATGGACTCAGCGAGCTCAGCGAGTGGTATGTGGGCTTAAAATCACTCGGGCTGTTCAGCGCGACGCTCTACGCATCCTCCCTGTCGACGCTCCACCAACCACGTGATGAACCTCGGCTTGCGGCGCTCGTAGGGCCCGATGGGGTGATCCACGGACGGCCTGACACGGCGCCAGATGGAATGACCTTCGGCCCCCTGGACTACGTGACAATCCCCAATCCGTCGGGGTCTCCACTGGAAACCTTTTCAATCTTCGCCAGCTTCGAGGCCTCTCCCGGCCGGGTGGGGTTGGTGTTCGGCAGCCCTGTCCCCCATCAGGGGCCCGGCCTGTACGTGGGAGGGAGCCCCCAGCAAGGATTGTTTCCCTCGGAGCTCTTCATGGACTACAGCCCCGATGGATCGACCTCACCGCTGGACTACGGGCTGCCAGGCCGTCGCACATTCCATAACGGGCACGCCACCGGCAGGCCCCAGACGGCCCTGGTGAACTTTTCCCCTGCAGACCTCCTGATCCGAAGCGACCTCGACATCCCCTTCGAGCGTACCCTTCCCCACGCGGCCGCCTGGAACGGCAACCCCCAGTGGATGATCGGCAACATCGATGGCGGTGTCCTGTCGATCGGTGGAAAAATCCATTTCGTGGCGCTGTTCGCCCGCCCCATCACGGAGCAGGAGCACCTGCGGCTTCGTTCCCTGCTCGCAAGCACCCTCGGGCGACGGGTGCGCTACCCCGAAGTGAACCTCATCGTCGAGGGTGACAGCTACAGCGCGGACGGCTTCCCCTCGGAAACCTGCTGGACAACCCGACTCCTGCAGGAACCCAACTGGAAGGGGCGGTTCACGATGCGGAATGTCGCAACCGGGGGCGAATTCATCCTTCAGATGGTGGACGAATTCGATTCCGAGGTGCGACCCTACGCCAGCGTTGGCCAGAGGGACTACCTCTGCCTCTGGGGGGGATCGAACGATCTCGCATCCACTCCAGGCATCGCGCTGCTCGACAACCTGAAGACCTATTGGGCCAAGGCTCGATCCTCCGGGCTCCGCGTGGTCGCCTTTACCCTGCTTTCCCGGCGCGGGCTCAGCCCGGAACGGGAAGCCCGCCGCCAGGCGCTCAACGACCAGATCCGCGCCGCCTCAAACCTCTACGACTACCTGATCGACGTCGCGGCGATCCCCGAGCTCCAGGATCCCGAGAACATGACCTACCGGATGAACGACGGGGTGCACCTCCGCACTGCGGGCATGCAACTCGTGGCCGACGCGGTGAACGCCGCGATCCCGGCTCCGTGACGCTCCTCCCGGTCCCGCGACCCGCGGCCCACAGGACTGCTCCACGCGACTTCTCCATTTATTTCCCCGCCGGGCCCCTCTACTCTCCCCCCCGATGAAGGCAACCGGGATCGATCTCGTGCAGGCTGTCCGGGAACGGGTGGCCCACGTGGTCGTCGGGCAGGAGGTGGTTGTCGAGCGGCTCCTGATCGCCCTCTTCACCGGAGGGCACCTGCTGCTCCAGGGGATGCCCGGCCTGGCAAAGACCCTCCTCGTGAACACCCTCGCCCGGGCGGTCGACCTCCGGTTCAGCCGGGTGCAGTTCACGATCGATCTCCTGCCGAGCGACATCCTCGGGTCGGAGATCCTCGACCCCGGAACCGGGACCTTCCGCACCCACCGGGGACCGGTGTTCACCCACCTTCTGCTCGCGGATGAAATCAACCGGGCCGCCCCCAAGGTGCAGAGCGCCCTTCTCGAGGCGATGCAGGAGCGCAGGGTCACGATTGGAAACGAAAGCCATCCTCTGCCGGCCCCGTTCCTCGTCATCGCCACGCAGAACCCGATCGAGCAGAGCGGCACCTTCGAGCTTCCCGAGGCGCAGCTTGACCGTTTCATGCTCTGCCATCGCCTCGGCTATCCGGGCGTCGCCGAGGAGGAGGAGATCCTGCGCCGGAGCCTTTCCCTGGGGATCCGCCGCGAGGGCGAGGGGGCCGTTCCCCGCACCAGCTTCGACGAGATCCAGCAGGCTCCGGTCGCCTCCGCCGGCGCGGTCGCCGAGGCCATGGCCCGATCGCAGGCGGTCTTTGTCAGCCCGGCCTTCACGCAGCATTGCGTGGAGCTGGTCCGCCGGACCCGCGGCGCCCGCGAGGTGGAGCTGGGAGCCAGCCCGCGCGCCGGCATCGCCCTCGTCCAATCGGCCCGTGCCCGGGCCTACATCCAGGGACGCGACTACGTGGTCCCCGAGGACCTGTTCTCCCTGGCTGAGGATGTCCTGCTTCACCGGATGCGGCTCACGTACGAGGCCCTCGCGGAGGGGGTCAGCGGCTCCAGCGTGCTGAGGCGCATCCTGGCCGAAATCGGCTAGCCACGCCTCAACCCCATCCCCCCCAGACCCCTTTCCATCCATCACCGCATGATTCCCCAATCGCTCCACATCGCCCGCAACGGCGAACGCATCGGCAAGGTGGCCGTCGACGAAATCGCCAACCTCGTGAAGGCGGGGCTCCTGAACCCCACCGACGACTACTGGGAAACGGGCATGACCGACTGGAAGCCCCTCAGCGATCGGGCCGAGCTCCGGGCCCTGGGTGACTCGCCGGATGCCTGGAGGCGGGAGGCGCGCGGGGCCATGGCCGACGCTGCGGGGATCCTGGCCCGCGGCACCGCAAAGCTCGCGGAAACCGCCCGGACGCTCGCCTCCCGCGGCAACGAGGTTCCTCCCTCCGCCGCGCGCAAGCTCCTCGCGGACTACCTGCCCCGGATCAAGGAGCTCGCCGCGGCCCAGCTCGAGACCAAGCCCTTCCTCTCCGCCCCGGCCGCCCTCGTGAACGACGAGCTCATGGAGCGGACCTTCTCCGCCGTGTTCGACCAGCTCCCCGCCGCCGTCGAGCGCTTCATCCCGGAGGAGCTGTTCCTCGACTTCTGCCTCGAACGGCGCCAGGAACTGCTGCAGCGGGATCCCGCGACTGCCCCGGCCCCAGGCCTCTCCTCCCCGGGCAGGATGCGCCTCTCCCACATGCGGCTCCTGGTGACCGACTTCGAGAAGGCGTTCCACTTCTACCAGGACACCCTCGGGCTCGGGGTCCGGTTCAAGCAGGAGGGAATCTACGCCGAGTTCGACACCGGGGCGGCCATGGTCGCCATTCTCCTGCGCGACATGATGGCGGAGGCGATCAACGAAATTTCCCCCCACGACCAGGCCAGCCCCCTCCACCGCGGCGTGGTCATCCTCTCGGTGGAGGATGTCGACGCAACCCACGTCACCCTGCGCGAACGCGGGGTCGAGTTTCTCATGCCCCCCACGAGCCAGCATGCCTGGGGGGTTCGCACCGCCCACCTGGTCGACCCGGAGGGAAACCTCATCGAGATCAATACGCCGCTCCATGCACGATCCGCTCGATGAACGGCAGTTCCAGATCGCCGTCCGTCGCCTGGCCGGCAGCCTGAGCTACGGAACCGACCCCTCCCCCTTCAACGGGTCGGGCATCGAGTACGTTCAGTCGCGTCCCTACGTGGCCGGCGACCCGGTCAAATCCATCGACTGGAAGGTGACCGCCCGCAGCGGCAGGGTCCACGTCAAGGAATACGCAGCCACCAAGCGCATGCCGGTCTGGCTGCTCCTCGACACCTCGGCCTCGATGTGTCTCGGGTCCCAGTCCATGACCAAGTACGCCTGGGCCGTGCAGGTCGCAACCGCCCTGGCCCTGGCATCCCTCGCGCGGGTGAGCCCGGTGGGCCTGCTGGGGTGCGGAACCCGCGACCTGGATGTTCGTCCAAGCCTCTCCCGGGCCCGGGTGTTCCTCTGGTCGCACCGGCTGCGCGGGTTCCGGCTCGACGAGCAAACCACCCTCGCCCGACGACTCCGGCAGCTCGGACCCCGCCTGGACCAGCGCTCGCTCCTGGTGGTGCTCAGCGACCTGCACGATCCCGGGGCCCTGGAGGCGCTGGCCCCCATGGCCGAGGAGCACGATTGTGTGGTGATCGAGTTTCGCGACCCCGCGGAGCGCGGCCAACTCGGGGCCGGCATCTTCCGCGCCCGTGAGGCCGAAACCGGCCGCCGCTTCACCGCCCACGGCGCGACCCGATGGCTCGATCCGGAACCCGCCGCGGCCTGGCTCCGGCGTGCCGGGATCGATCACCTCGTGCTCGAGATCGAGAAGCCGGTCGCCCCCCGGCTCCGTGCATTCTGGAGCCGCCGCGCAACCCTTGGGAAGGGGTCGCGATGAGGGATCCCAGGCGGCAGCCGGGCGATTGGATCCCCCGACCGCCCCTTCTCTGCCTGCTGCTCGTGGCGGCAACCCCCGCCGTCGTCGCCTCCCCCCCCCGTCAATCCTCCCCGCCCGAGAGCCCGATCGGAATGGAGG
>DMJJ01000002.1 GCA_003452185.1 Verrucomicrobiales bacterium
CAGGGTCAGGGGCAGCAGCAGGGAAATAACCCCGGACAAGGGCGAGGCCAAGGAGGTCCGGCGCAGCCGAGAGAAACCCCCAATCCCACCCCCCGCCAGCAGGGAGAAAACTCAGGGCGACAAGCCCAGCGTCAAGGGCAGCAGGGGCGCGGGGGAGCGGGAGGTGAGCGGGCGAACCCGAATCGCCAAAAGATGGAGAATGCGCTCGCGCCTGCGACGGATGCGGGACTGGCCGGGGGACCGCTGACGGGTGAGGACTACTCCCAGTGGGCGGACCGGCTGAGGGACGTCGAGGAGATGCTCGATGACCCGGTGCTTCGCGGACAGGTGGCCCAGGTGCGAGAACAGGCACGCCAGCTCCGGAGCGACTACAAGAAGCACGCCAAGGATCCGCAGTGGGACCTCGTCAAAACGAAGATCATCGCCCCCCTTGCGGAGGTGCGACAAAAGGTAAACGACGAGCTGGCCCGGCGGGAGTCCAAGGAGAATCTGGTCCCCATCGACCGGGACCCTGTCCCGACCCCGTTCACCGAGCAGGTGAAGCGCTACTATGAGCGCCTGGGTGCCGCGAAGTGATCAGATCAGCCACCCCGGCCGGTAGCTGTGCTGGATGTACTCGCTGGCCTCGGGAAGGTTCGTGGCGGCCATTTTCCTGGAGTCCCACACAAGCTTTCGGTCCGTGAGATAGGAGACGTTCCCCAGGAGCACCGCCTCCGTGACCGCGGCGGCCGATTCAAAGTTCCCGGTCGTTGGAGCCCCGGTACGACAGGCGTCGATCCACTCGGAGAGTCGCGTGGCGGAGGCCAGCCCGGGGTCCACCGCCAGGCTTTGCGCCGCTTCCCCCTCCACCAGGAGGCGGGCCTGATGCTCCTCGACAAGGAGCTTTCCCGCCCCGCCGACGAAGAGCAACCCTTCGGGGCAGTCGCGAATCGCCTCCTCCGCGAACCGGCCAGGCTTCTCCCCTCCGTGATACCAGGTCAGGCTCACGGGCGGGGAGTCCTTCTTCGGCCCCGGGTACAGGCTCCGGACAATCAGCCAGGCCGGGGTGTTCTCGAGGTGGATCGCGGGCCCCCAGGTCTGCACCTGTATCGGGGCCGAGAGCCCCAGGGCGCGGTGGGCCAGGGAGACGTGGGAACACCCGACGTCCGAGAGGGTCCCTCCGCCAAAATGCCACCAGTGACGCCAGCGCGCCGGGAGGTAGTCACGGCGGTATGGGCGTGGAAACGACGGGCCCAGCCAGACATCGTAATCCAGCCCCGGCGGCGGGGCGGCGGGGGCGGCCGCGTTCACCAGCTCCCCGTGGCTGCGGTCGGTCCATGCGTGCACTTCCGAAATCGGGCCCAGCCTGCCGCCGCGGATCCATTCCACCACCCGGTGTTCCAGCGCAGGGGCACACAGGGATCCCCCCATCTGGGTCGCGCGGCCATGCCGGCGCGCGGCACGCGCCACCGCCCGCGCCTCGGAGATCCGATGGGTGAGGGGGTCGGCGCAGAAAACGTGGCATCCTTTCTGGAGCGCAAACACGGAGGCCACCGCATGGGTGTGGTCCGGGGTGGCGATCACCACCGCATCAAGGCGCTCCCGGTCCAGCATCCGCCGAAAATCCGAATGCCGCGAGGCGCGCGGAAACTCCCTGCCCGCCGCGTCGAGGGACGGGCCATCGACATCGCACAAGGCGACGATGTTCTCCCCCAGGCACTCGCTGAGATGAAACCTCCCCTGCCCCGCAACCCCGACCAACCCGATGTTCAACCGATCGTTTGCCGACGTCCGGGGTGGAGCGCTCCCGGCGGCTGCGCGCCGGGCGGAAGCAAGGTAAACACTGCCCAACGAAACGGTGGAATAGTGCAGGAACTGCCGACGGGAAAACGGGACCTTCCGGAACTTCATTGCGTCAAAACGTCGATCGGGCGCCGGGCCCCCTCTGCGACCCCGGGTCACCCGGGGGCTGTCATCAGCGGAGAAGGGCTGCAGCGAGCCAGTTACGCCTATCACCGACCCCGCCCGCGGTTCAGGGCACACACGCCCCGCGGACGGCCACCACACCGGAACGAGGCACACGCACGGTGGATGGAGAGGCCTCCGTTCCTCCGGGAACAGGATTAGAAAGATGCGTGCCAGCCGTGTCCCGTGACCCCCTCCCCGCCCGGACCTTCGCGTTCTGGAGTCGACAAACCCGGATCCTCGCGGTTCATTGGATCGACGCTGCCATGACACAGAAGCCTGCCCCTCCCCTGACGCACGCCGAGCTCCTTCAGCTCAAGCGCTGGAACACACCGACCATTTACAACGGCTGGGAACAGCTCACCCGGCGCGACCGGACCCGCGATGGCATCAACCTGGAGGAGGCCCGCGACTTCATGCCGCAGATGGGTCCCATGGTGGGCTACGCGGTGACCCTCGTGGTCGAGCTCAGCAACCCGGCCCACCCCAAGGCCAACCCCAACGCCTGGGCCGACTACTACCGGTACGTGGCATCACAGCCCGGGCCGAAGATTGTCGTCGTGCAGGATCTCGACAAACCGCGGGTCGTGGGATCGACGTGGGGGGAGGTGACCAGCAACACGCATCGGGCTCTCGGATGCGTCGGGACGATCACCGACGGGGCGGTGCGGGATGTGGACGAGATGACCAACGCCGGGTTCAAGGCACTGGCGCGACGGCTGGCCGTCGGACACGCCTATGCCTGCCCGGTTCGCTGGGGGGTGCCGGTCGAGGTCTTCGGCCAGAGGATCGAGCCCGGCCAGCTGATCCACGCCGACAAGCATGGCTTCCTGGCCATCGAGCCCGGGGAGGCCCCGGGCCTGCTTGAGGCGGCCCGCTTCATGGATGCCAACGAATGCAACACCATGATCAGCGCAGCCCGGAGCATGAGCGGGGTTGGCACCCCCGAGATGGTGGAGCGGATTGCCCGCGCCGCCGCGGAGTTCCAGAAAGCCGCCCGGGAGCGGTTTGGCCGCCCCGGCGAATGGTGAGAGTGAGCGGGAAGCCGCAGGGTCAGGCCTTGCCGCCGTAGCTCACATAATCATCGAGATCCAGGAGGTCAAACCACGAGGCGATGTCCTCGCGACCCGGCCCCGCGGCCTTGTGCAGGCCGGTGAAGTACTCCCGCGACTCGACGTCCGTCGGCACGCGCGTCTCGTGGTAGGTGCTCCACGTCGCCACCTGCCATGGATTGGGGTGAGTCTTTGAGTTCGCCTGGATCCAGCCCAGAATCTCCCCATCCCCCTTGCCGAGCGAGAGCTGCTTCTTGAGGGCTTCCGAGTCGATGCCCGCGAATCGGAAGAAGTGTTGGTCGAGCGGGCAGTTGTAATGATACTCCCCCTGCTTTCCCGCCAGGGTGGCCCGCCCCTTGTCCAGAATCCTGGGGAGAATCACGAACCCACCAAGCCGGACCCGCGGGCTGCGCGGGGGCCGCTGGGTGAGGTCGGGGATGGCGCCGTTGCGGGAACCGTTCTTTGGTTTCTTGCTCATGGTGTAGATTCGGGCGGCATCATCCGGGGCCCCGACCCGACAATCAAGCCTCCCCGCGGGGAGCGGGGAGGGTGCGAGGCGCGCTAGGCCGCCGCCCGCTCAGGCCCGGCCTCACCCGATTCCCCGGGACCGACCTCGCACGCCGACGCCCGGGGCGCCGCGGCGGCCCAGGCAAGATACGCTCCCAGGAACACCAGCAACGCCACCCCACCCAGGCTGACGAAGAAGCCCGTGACCGGGGGATGGAATCGAAACTCAACCTCGTGCACGCCCGCGGGGAGGGCCACACCGCGAAAGAGGTAATCGCAGCGAAGCAGTGGCGCCTCACGCCCATCGACCCACACACCCCAGGAAGGATCGTGTTTGTCGGACACCCTGAGAATCGACCCGACCGGGGCCTCGGTCCGGATTCGAATACGCTTGGAGGCGCACTCCTGCAATTCGACCCGCCCCGTCCCCGTCTCCGTCGCCGATGCCGACGCCTTCGCTTCAGGCGATGGAATCGCCTCGGACACGATCACACGCTCCCCCGGTCGATGGGCCGAGGAGGTGATTCGTTGCAGGGCCTCCCCATCGGGTACCCCGGACTCCCAGGACTGGAAGAGTTTCACCCTCGGCTGCGCCCCGTCGAAGGCATAGAGGGAGAAGGGTCCCGATGAATTCGTCACGACCACAACCCTCCCCTCGGCCACCTCCGGGAGATCGAACCGCAGAAGCGGGCGCAATCGACCCCGCAAGTCGGCCACGCCCCCCGAGGCCCCGTTCCCCTCCAACCCGGCGGGGCCCACCACGTGGGTCACGCCGGTCAACTCCCACAGCCGGGCGAAACCCGCCTCCTGGAGCGCGCCGCGGAACGCGACGGTTTCGGGCAGCGGCCTGGGATCCTGCGCCAGCTCAAGGGCCGGGATCCCGTGGTATTGAAAGTGATGCTGCAGCCAGTCGCGATGGTAGACCCTCCGCAACCGGTCCAGCGAGGGGTCGGCGGGACGAAGCAGGGTGATCCGGCCGCGGGTGGAGTCCCCTTTCACCGCATCCAGCACGGGGTTCGAGGCGTAGCGTTCGACAAAATTGAAGTGCCGCACCCAGGGATGATCCGCCCGGGCAAGGTCTCCCACCAGGCAGACCGCGAGAGACCCCCAGGCATAACTCGCCCGCCCTCCGGTGAAGCACCGCAACTGGCAGGCCGCCACAAGCACCAGGAAGAGCACGAGCAGGAATGCGGCGATCCCCGCCTCCCGCTGGCTGAAGGCGGCGATCGAGGCGGCCAGCTCCGCGATGTTTTCCCCCGGTCGTGCAATCCCGCTCTCCTGAAGCTGATGGATGAGCGATTCACCCGCACAGGCGTACGTCCCGGCGGCAACCAGGGACACGACGGCCAGGGCCGCGGCCGCGAGGCTCCAGGCACGGTCAAAGCCGTCGAGTTGCCGGATCCGTTCGCGGAGAGGAATCGAGCGCGCCCCGGCGCCGGCCGCCCTGAGGCACCGCCGGGCAAGCCCCTCGAGTCCGTAGGCGGAAAGCAGCAACAGCGCGAGGTGGAGCAGGTGCATCCATTTGATCGGATTCCGGACGCTCGAGAAGTACGGCAGCGGATAAATGAGCTGATAGAACGGGGCGTGCCGGCCCCAGGCAAGGAGCAGGCTCAGGATCGCCACCCCGCCCCAGAAGCAGACCGCCCGCCGCTCTCCGGGGGAGAACGATCCCTCCCCCCGCCGGACCGCAAGGGCCCCGGCGAAGAGCGCCAGCACCACCACGCCGATTCCCGCGTACTCCCCCGCCCCGCTGTACCGGGCCAGTCCCTGCCGCGTCCGGTCCCATGCGGGATCCCTTCCGGCAGCCCCCCAGTATCGGCCCCCCTCGGGAGAGTCCATCCGGTACCCGTGGAGGCCGGGGACCACGAGGCGCAAGGTTTCCACCTTTGGAAGGCTCCACTGGGTTGCCCAATCCCATTGCTGCTCCGGCGTGACCCGCTCCCGCTGCGAGGCGACGGCGTCGAGCACCCGGGCGCGAAAGACCAGGGTATCGATCGACTGCCACGCGACGACTGCCGCGAACACGGCGATCACGCCCACCTTCACCACCCCCCAGCCGATCCCGCCCCATCGCCCCTGCCCCGGCGTCGTGCCGATTGCCGTCACGAGCGTGAAGGCCGCGATCGCCAGGCTGAAGATCACCCCGATGTCGGCCGCCTCAAGGATTCCCATCCCGACGGCCAGCCCTGCGAATGTGCAGCGAACCCACACCTGCGAGCGGCGCGGCGAGCTGATGGCTCCCACGGCCAGGAAGGTCACGCCGACCAGGAACGCGCGGGACGACAGCCCCCAGCAGGCGTTGGAGAAGAGATTTGAATTCAGGGCCGCAGCCAGCCCCGTCAGCGTGGACACTGGCGGAGAGAACCCGATCCATCGGCATCCGACATAGACCGAGGTCCCGAGGAACAGCAGGGCGACCGGGGCATGGAACTTTGCGAACCCCAGCGGCCCAAGCATGGCCAACTCGCCGAACGTCAGACAGGGACTGAGGCTCCCTCCGTTGGCCCCCACCCAGTTGAGGTCCTGCCAGATTCCGAAGAACGCCTCCGGGATGTGGTTGTACCCGGCCTGGAGGGCGGCGTACGGCCCGTCATTCAAGAACAGGACCCACCCGGGGCGGAAGCTGGGGAGAAACAGAAGCAGAAGAAGGAACCCCAGGAGCCCGAGGCCCACCCACGGCCAGGCGTTCCGGGGGGAAGTTCCCGACGAACGAACGGTTCCATGCCACATAGCGCGAGAGCGACCAACCCTGCCTGAGCGGGGCAAGTCCGCCCCCACCTCCCTGGCGCCTGATGCCAGAGTCCTACGTAGGATTCGTCCGATGGTGGGATTCCTTTAACACGAACTCTGCCCCCCCCGCCCGCCTCAGGGCTGCACCTCGACACGGAAGAAGCGGTGCCCGTCGGTGACGTCGCGCGGGAGCACGGTCGAAGCACTGGAGGATCGCACGTCGATCCAGTCGGTGACCGGCTGCCACGGCTGGCCGAGCGCAGCACACCCCAGGACCCGGTATTGGCGCCCGGCCACCGAGCTCCACGCGACCACCACCGAGCCATCCGGAAGGGCCACGGGGGGCGAGAGCTGGAACCGCGACGTTGGATCCGTGGGCACGGTACCCGCGAGGAACTCATCGAGATCGCTCGCCCCATCCCCGTCCGTGTCGACATCCCCCCGGCGCCCGGGAGCCACCTCACCAAAAAACTGTTTCTCCCACAGGTCCGACATCCCGTTGTGGTTCACGTCCGGGAAGGTGTAGGTCCCCAGGAAAACCACATGCCCGCCGCTCACCAGCGTGTTGGTCTGCGCCGCAGGGGTCACGTAGAACGGCACGGGGCCGAACGTCACCACGTAGTCGCCGGGTGGGGCGTTGGTGTCGACGTAGGCGAGCCCCTTCCCCGCGCGGCTTGTCGGACCCGTGATGGCGTAGCGGGCCTGGGCCAGCGAATCCCGGATCTCCAGGGTGCCGGGGACTACCGTCTCGACGTTCACCGAGACGTCGTCCAGCAGCCAACCCGGACGGGGGATGAAATCGAACGAGAAGATGACGTAATGGAAGGCCAGGTACACCACATGCCCGAGATACGGGGTGAGATCGATCTCCTCCTGGGTCCAGGGAATGATGTCATCCGTGTATGACGCGAGCGTGATGGGGCTGGCCGCGTTCGTCACGATCAGGACCTCGCCTCCGTTCAGGATGTCGGAGTCGCTGAACATCGTGAAGTCGTACGAGTGCCAGAACCGCAGGGTGGCCTTGTTTCCCCCCGAGAGGTCGAGGGCGGGGCTGAGGAGGAACGACTCGACATAATCGACCGGCTTGCCATCACGGTTGCTGCACCAGGCGTTCACCGGCGAGTGCGCCGAGGACTGGAAGCCGTTGGCGGGCACGCCGAGCAGCCAGGTCCCGGCGCTGTCCGTCGTGTCAATGACCGCCCACTCCCCGGCCCCCTTCTCCAGGTTGTCGGACCAGGGAACGCCAACCGGCTTCAACGTCCTGAAGGTGTAGAACCGTCCCCCGTTGTCGTCGCTCACCGCGTTGCCGGCCTGGTCGCGGCTGGTGATGCGGTAATAGTACAGATGATCCGGAGTGAGCGCCGGGAGGTCGACCTGCTGGGCGGTGTCGAAGGCCGCGCTGTAGACGCTGCGGCCCAGGAGCTGCGTCTCCCCGAACTCGATCAGCGCATCGGACGCCTCGGAGGTCTCAAAGCTGATCGTGGCCGACTCATAGCCCGGGTCCGCGACCGGCGGGGTGGTCAAGGTGGGGGGAACGGTGTCGATCACGGCCGTGCTGCGGACCAGCAGGTTGACCGGCAAATCGGTGAACTCCGCCGTGACCGAATCTCCATCCTTCGCCCGGACCCGACCCTCGCCTGCGGGATCGGACGCCCCGACCAGCGCCACGGCCCCCCGGAACACGCCTGGCTTGGAGGTCTCCAGCAGTGGCAGGGTGATCCCGGCCGGATCTGTGGCGCTGCGGATGTGCAGGGTGGTGCGCCCCGCGCCCGCCAGGTCGGCATCCCCCACCTCCACCACAGCACGGCTTGGGATGTTGTACCGGAGATTGTCGAACGCCACAGAGCCCAGGCCGTCGGCCCCGGGAGCCAGGAAGCTCAGGATGTTTCGGAGCAACCCGGCCCGGGTATTGGGGGAGGTGCCGGTCAACGGCACGGCATCCAGGGGGAAGGAGAGAAACACGGTCCGGCCAGACTCCGACTCCGCGTTCCTTGGATATCGAACCCCGACGATCCCTCCTCCCTCCTCCAGCAGCATCGGGGCGGCATCGGGAAGCGGGGCAAGGTGATCCGAAAAGTCAGGCCCCCCCAGCTCATACTCGCTGAGATCGGGGTAGTTCGAAAAATCGTTCACCATC
>DMJJ01000327.1:0-483 GCA_003452185.1 Verrucomicrobiales bacterium
GCGGCATCGGTTAAGATGACCCTGAACGGGCAGGCGGTTGTGCCGCAATCGGTGACCCGCTCCGGGAAGAGTGTCTACGTCAGATATACCCCGAATGCCACCCGGTCGACGGTGGACAACGCGGTCGTGCTGACCTTCAAGGACGCTGCCGGTGCGAGCTATTCCTCCAACTGGAAGTTCAGCATCACGGTCAACGGGGCTCCGCGCACGGTCGTGCGTGGGCAGTGGGACTTCGATTCGGGGAGCCTTGCCGCCACGGTGGGCGCGGATCTCCAGTATCTCGACGGCGTGGGTGGTGTCGCCCAAGCGGCCACCAGCTTCGGCACGACCGCCGACTTCGGCATCTCGGACATCAACGGCACCCCGGCCCGCGTGATGAAGGTCACGGGCGACCTGAACACCAAGATCGGGTACAAGATGTATCACGGGATCGCACCAAACGGCGGTGGCACCCGGGTCAACCAATACACCCTGATCATGGAC
>DMJJ01000327.1:838-8163 GCA_003452185.1 Verrucomicrobiales bacterium
CAACACGGATGACGGCGACCTCTTTTGGCAGGGAAGCAACTTCGGTCAGGGCGGCGGCGGCTACAACGGCACGGGGCAGTTCACCCCGAACGCCTGGCACCGGATCGTGGCGGCTTATGATGAGGCTGCCGGGGTCGTGACCAAGTATGTGGACGGCATCAAGCAGGATGACTGGACTGCCAATCAGGGTCTCGACAATCCGCGCCGGGCGCTCCAGCAGTACGCGATCCTCTTCGCCGACGGCGACAACGACGAGCGTGCGGAGATGTATGTGAACAGCGTCCAGATTCGCGAAGGTAAGCTCTCCGACGCAGAGATGGTTCTGCTGGGCGGGCCCGATGCAGGCGGGATTCCGAGCGACATCGATGCAGTGAGCGTCGCCGGCCAGTGGGACTTCGACGCGGGCAATCTCGCCGCGACGGTCGGCAAGCCGCTTGAATACCTCGACGGCGCCAACGGCGTGGCCCAGGGCGCAACGGCCTTCGGAACCACGACCTCCTTCGGCATCCCCGACATCAACGGCCAGGTGGCGAACGTCATGCAGGTCTCGGGGGATCTCAACACCAAGATCGGCTACAAGATGTTCCACGGGATCGCCCCGAACGGTGGCGGCACCCTGGTGAACCAGTACACGATCATCTTCGACATCTACGTTGTCCCGGTTCGTGGGGGCGCGGCTTCGCTCCTCCAGATCAGCTCCCTGGGCAACACGGATGACGGCGACCTCTTCTGGCAGGGGAGCAACTTCGGCCAGGGGGGTGGCGGCTACAACGGAACCGGCGCCTTCACCCCGAACGCGTGGCACCGTGTGGCGGCTGCCTACGACGAGGCCGCGGGTGTTGTCACGAAGTACGTCGACGGCATCAAGCAGGATGACTGGACTGCCAATCAGGGTCTCGACAATCCGCGTCGGGCGCTCCAGCAGTACGCGATCCTCTTCGCCGACGGCGACAACGACGAGCGGGCGCAGATGTACGTGAACAGCGTGCAGATCCGTGCCGGCAAGCTCTCGGACGCCCAGCTCGCGCTGCTCGGTGGGCCCTCGGCCTCGGGCATTCCGCTCGTCCTTCCTGCCAGCACGGTCACCGGCCAGTGGGACTTCAATACGGGGACCCTGGCGGCGACGATCGGCAAGCCGCTTGAGTACCTCGATGGCGACACGGCCGACGGCATCGCCAAGGCTGCGACCACCTTCGGCAGCACCACGACGCTTGGGGTTGACGACATCGATGGCGAGCCTGCGAACGTTCTTCAGGTCACCGGCGATCTCAACACCAAGATCGGCTACAAGATGTTCCACGGGATTGCCCCCAACGGTGGCGGCATCCGTGTGAACGAGTACACGCTCATTATGGACGTCCTGGTCCATCCTGTTCGCGGCGGTGCGGCTTCCCTCCTCCAGAGCAGCTCCTTGGGGAACACCGACGACGGCGACCTCTTCTGGCAGGGGAACAACTTCGGCCAGGGGGGTGGTGGCTACAACGGCACCGGAGCCTTCACGCCTAATGTTTGGCACCGGGTCGCGATCTCCTATGACGAAGGGGCCAAGGTTCCGCATGCCCTCAAGTACGTGGATGGCATCTACCAGGATGACTGGACTGCCAACCAGGGCCTCGACGCCCCTCGCCGCACCCTCGACACCTACGCGATTCTCTTCGCCGACGGTGACAACGACGAGCGTGCCCAGATCACGGCAAACAGCATCCAGATTCGTTCCGGGACGATGTCCAAGGCCGATCTGGCCGCCCTCGGTAAGCCCACGGCAGCCGGTATCCCGATTGCCCTTCCTCCCAGCGTGAAGGCGATTCGCCATGGTGACCTCGTCACCTTCCAGGTTCCTGCCTGGGCCATCGGCTACGCGGTGGAGACCGCCACCTCGCTCACCAGTGGGGACTGGCAGCCTGTCGGAACCGTGGCCGCCCTCACCTACAGCCTGCCGGCCCAGGACGCCCAGCGGTTCTTCCGCCTGCGGAAGCCGTAAGCGCCAAAGCCTGACAGTACAGGGCTAGATCAAAACCCCGGCATGGGATTCCATGCCGGGGTTATTTTTTGACGCAATCATCACAAGGTGTTTACAGTAAAGCTTTTAGGATCATCCGGGTTCAGTTTGAAGGGGTGCCCGGACGGGGGCAGGGGACTCCCCACCCGTGTCACTCATTTGTGTGACTTGTTGGAAATCGGGGTCGAGTGCAAGCTATCCCCAGTTCTCAAGCCGGACCGTGTGGCTCTGGCGCTAAAAACAAAACTGTGTGAAACGTGAGACCCCGGCGCGGTTAACCCCGCGACGGGGTTTTGCGCTTTCCGGGAGGTCGGTTTCCGTGGCTTCGGCTCCAGGTCCCTCCAATAGCGGGCGCTGCCTCGTGTCACTCATTTGTGTGACTTGTTGGAAAACCTCCCGTGGCGCATTCTCTACCCAGTTCTCAAGCCGGACCGTGTGGCTCTGGCGCTTAAAACAAAAACTGTGTGAAACGTGAGACCCCGGCGCGGTTAACCCCGCGACGGGGTTTTGCGTTTTTAGAGTTTCCCTCCCAACTCTTGATCGACCGGGCTGGGATCGGCATCGCGACACGGCTCCTCCGAGTCGGCGGTTCACCACCCCGGTAGGAGTCGGGAGGTTCATTGAGACGGTCCCTTGACTTTCATCTCTGGCGAGACCAAGGTGGGCCCTTAGCTTAAAATCAGTTTCAATCCAACCCAAGGTTTGGGATCAACAAGGAGATTAGTTCTGAGAGATGGATTCTCAGTTTGCGGAAGGATTCCACCCCACTCACCCATGTTAAACTCTACTCGTTCGCTCATTCGTGCCGTCGGCGTCACCCTCATACTGGCGGGCCTTGCTGAACCCGTGTCGATGAACGCGCAGGCGGCCTCCGACCTGTGGTTTCGTCGGACGGTTCCCGGGTTGACGGCGGATCTCCATTCCGTGGCGTTCGGAAACGGGCAGTTCGTCGCGGTGGGGGCCGATTCAACGGTTGTTCGGTCGGGGGATGGGGTTCACTGGACGAGCAGCACGACTGGAACGGCCGGATCGCTCACGCGGGTTCGGTTCCTGAATGGAGCGTTTGTGGCGATGGGCCCGGCGCACCAACTTCTCTTTTCGACGGACGGCCTCAGCTGGGAGGCCAGGAGTTTTCCCGGCGCGGTCGCAACGGATGTCGCGTATGGGAACGGGGTTTACGTCTCCGCTACGGACGTGGACCCCTATTACTCCACCGATGGGTTGCAATGGACCCCCATCGCAGAGCGCGACCCGAACGCGTTTCCGTGGGTGACGCCCAACTCCGCCGAGTTGAGGACGGTCACCTTCAGCGCAGGACGGTTCGTTGGTATCCGCGCCTATCATCCGAAGGTTTTTAGCGGCTCGATGGAGTACGTCAGTTCGGTGAATGGGTTGGACTGGACTCTCGGTCCGGCGGATTACATCCCGCTGGACGGGGGGGCGGGGACGATTGACCAGGGGTTGGGGCTCTTCGCCTTCGCCCCGCAGGTCCCCGGGGTCGTCGGATTGCATCTCTCGACCGACGGCACGGCGTGGAATTGTGTTGGATGCAGCCCGACGCCGATGCCCACAGGCTATGAAGTGGGTGCAGCCTTCGGTGCCCAGAGTGGGGTTCGGGTGACCGTCCTATACGGGTTCGCCGGGATTGAACCCCGCATTTTCTCGACCGTGAATGGCGTGGACTGGACTCCCAGCCTGCAGTTTCCCACCCCCTTCGAGGATCCGAACCTTGCGTACTACGCCCCGTTACGAGGATTTGCCAGGGGGGTGGCGGCCGGCGCGGGCGGGTTTGCCGTTGTCGGGGACGGGGGATACATCCTCCATAGCGGCCCCGGATCGGGTGCCCCAACGATCGTGAGCCAGCCCGTTGGCCTAAGCGTCGCCGTTGGGCAGGCGGCCGCGTTCAAGGTGGTGGTTTCAGGGGCACCGCCAATCAGCTACCAATGGTATCATGGGGAGCAGCCGATCGATGGCGCCACGGAGGCGACGTTCACCCTCTCGTCGGTGCAGACGACAGATGCTGGAAGCTACAAGGTGGTGGCTTCGAATGGGGCGGGTTCCGTGACGAGCCAACCGGCGCTGCTCGAAGTCGCGTTCCTTCACATCAAGATGTACGCAGGCGTGCAGCTCGATGGGACCGTTGGGAAGACCTATCGGATCGAAGCGACTGAGGTTGGCACGGCACCGAACTGGCAGCCTGTAGCCGAGGTGGTTCTCCCTTCCAGCCACTATGTTTGGTTCGACACCGGATCCCCGGATCACGCCACCCGACTCTATCGCGCCACCGAGCTGCCGTGATGCACTGGGAGGGGGGAGGGGCTACAAGGCATGTTCAGCCCTGCCGCCCTCGGGCGCGAAGCCGCTCGCGTGGGGGTGATTCAGGGTGAACGAGGCGTGTCACTCATTTGTGCGACTTGTTGGGAACCCTCCCCGGGTGCATTCTCTACGCAGTTCTCAGCCGGACCGTGTGGCTCCGGCGCTTAAACAAAACTGTGTGAAACGTAAGCCCCGGCGCGGTTAACCCCGCGACGGGGTTTTGTTCTGTACGGGTTTGCCAGCGGGGTCACTTGGGGGGAGTGATGGGGAAGATCTCTCCCAATGGCTTGATAATGTGAAGTTTGAGCAGGATTAGAATGAGGAGAGTGTAGGCTGAGGCGGTGGCGAGATCGCGAAGCACCTGCCTCAGTCGGTAGCCTCGAGCCTCCTTCGCCAGGAGCTGTTCGGCTCCTTTATGCATCATCCAGAAACCGAGGACGTTGGTCAGCCAGTACCCCAGGACGACAGAGGGTTCAAACCATCCAGGTTGGAAGAAGGAGATGCACCAGGCAAACGCCACGGCCAAGGGGACGTTCACAACGAGGTCGTTCCACCAGGAAAGGGGGCTTAGAAGGAAGCCGATGGTGCTGACGATGCCCCCGGTGACTCTTTTCTTCCAGCCCATGATCTGGGGGTATCTAGCCCCGCGCGTGAGCAGGGAGGGAGGAGAAAATCAGCTGACGATCCAGTTGAGGATCGATTTCTGGAGGTGGAGACGGTTCTCCGCCTGCTCGAAGATCGTCGCGGCGTGGGCCTCAAACGTCTCCTCATCGATCTCCTTCCCCCGGTAGGCGGGAAGGCAATGCATGACCAGGGCCTGGGGTTTGGCGCGTTTCACCAACGCCCCGTTGATTTGGTAACCCCCGAGGATGCGGATCCGTTCGGCTGCTTCGGCCTCCTTGCCCATCGACACCCAGACATCGGTGTAGAGAAGGTCGGCTCCCTCGGCCGCGGCGGGGAGGTCCTCGGTGACGTGGACCTTGCCTCCGGCCCGGCGCAGGATATCGGGTGAGGGTTGGAATGCCTTGGGGGCGGCGATCCGGAGCTCGAAGCCGAGCTTCGCCGCCGCGAAGATCCAGGAGACGGGCATGTTGCAGGCCCCGTCTCCCACAAACGTCACGACTTTGCCCTGAATCGATCCCCGTTTCTCCTGGAAGGTGAAGATATCGGTCAACACCTGGCACGGATGCTCATCGTCGGTCAGGGCGTTGACGGTCGGGATGCCGGAGTAGGTGGCGAACTCCTCCACGTCGCTCTGCGCGTAGGTGCGGATCACAGCCCCGCGCACCATCCGGCCGAGGACCCTGGCAGTGTCCTTGATCGGCTCGCCGCGTCCCAGCTGGATGTCATTGGCGTTGAGGAACAGCGGCCGTCCCCCCAGCTCATGGATGCCGACCTCGAAGCTGACCCGGGTGCGGGTCGAGGACTTGGAGAAGATCAACGCCCAGGTCTGCCCGGCCAGCGGCAGGCGGGCGGGGTTGCCGCGCTGCTGCTTGAAGGAGGCCCCATCGCGGAGCACCTGCTCCATCGCCTCTCTCGGCATCGTCTCAAGACTCAGCAAATGTTTCATGGCATCCAAGGGATGAACCTGCAGCGCAGGAAAGCGGGCAGTATGAGCAGTTCAGGCGAGCTTTGCCAACACTGTTTCGATGCGCTGGATCCCTTCCATCGCCTCCGCCGGGGTGAGATTCAGCGGGGGGAGGAGTCTCAGGACGTGGGTCCCCGAGGGGATGAGGATCAGGCCGGCCTCTTGGAGCCGTTGGACCATGAGCAGGGAAGGGGCCTTGTCCGACCCTTTGAAGGCGGGGATCTCCCGGCCGAGTTCAAATCCCAGGATCAGGCCAACACCCCGGACGCTGCTGATCAGCCCGGGGTACCTCGCCTGGAGGCCGCAGAGCTGGTCGTGCAGGAGCTGCCCCACCGTCCGGGCATTCTCATCGAGCCTCTCCCGCTGGATCACCTCGAGGATCCGAAGCGCCACCGCGCAACCGAGAGGGGTGCCACCGAAGGTGGTTCCGTGCGTTCCCGGCCCGAGCACATCCGCGAAAGGGGTCCGAAGCCAGAACGCCCCCATCGGAAACCCTCCGCCGAGCGATTTCGCCATGGAGATCCCATCCGGCAGGAACGCCTCACCGCCGGGGACGCCCTCAAGGGTCCTTTGGAAGCTCTGAAACCGGCCTGTCCGGTAATGGCCGCACTGCACCGCATCGACCAGGAGCAGGAGTTTCCGCTCATCACACAGGGCCCTCAACCCCAGGAGGTATTCGGCGGAGGCCGGGGTGATCCCGCCTTCCCCCTGGACTCCCTCAATCAGGATGGCCACCGTCGCCGGGGAGATGGCGTTCCGCATCGCCTGCAGATCGTTGTACGGGACATGGCGGAACCCGGTCACCATGGGCTCAAACCCCCGCTTGACCTTCTCCTGTCCCGTGGCGGCGATTCCCGCGAGGGTCCTTCCGTGGAAGGAGTTGTTGGCAGTCAGGATTTCGTACCGCCCCTCGGGGTTCCCGAATCTCCGGGCCGCTTTGTACAGCCCCTCGTTCGCTTCCGCACCGCTGTTGCAGAAGAAGACCTTCCCGGGCCCGATCCTACGGACAAGCTCCGCCGCCAGGCGGCCCTGCGGGGCGTGGTAGTAAAGGTTGCTGCAGTGGACCAGCCGGGTGGACTGCTCCACCAGGGCGGAGGTGATCTCCGGGTTCGCATGGCCCAGGCTGCAGACCGCGATGCCGCCTCCCAGATCGAGATACCGGCGGCCGTTGACATCGATGAGCCAGCTTCCCTCGCCACGATCCAACACGAGGTCAAACCGCCCGTACGAGGGCACCACGTTCTTCTGGAACAGTTCCTGGATGGACTTCTGTTCCTGCCGGACGATGGCGGGTGGGGTCGGGAGAATCTCTTTCATCGACGCCGCGGCCGCTGGGTCACACGACTTCCTCGGTTTCGAGGAAGCCCTGAAGCTGGCGAATTCGTGTCGGGTGACGCATCTTGCGAAGCGCCTTGGCCTCGA
>DMJJ01000295.1:0-4383 GCA_003452185.1 Verrucomicrobiales bacterium
GAGGGCGGGATGCGGGGGGGGTCAAGGGGGGACTTGGTCTGCCGATGGGAGACTCCGGGGGGATCCCATGCCGAAGCCGGTCGGATGGGGGTGAAGCCCCGGGATGTGCTGGAACTGATGCCCAGATTTCGACTTAGTTTTGCGATCCGCCTGACGCTCTTCGCCGCCCTGGTGATTGTGGTGTCGGTGGGGGTTTCCTCTTGGTTGGTTTACCGATCGAAGAAGGCCTCGCTCGAAGCCTCCCTTGGGCGGGAGTTGCTGGCCATTGTCAATTCCGCGGCCCCGATGATCGACGGCGACCTTCACCAGCTTGTCCACCGGGGGGAGAAGGGGGAGCTCGCCGGTCAGGAGGAGTTTGAACTCATCCGCCAGCAGTTGGTGAAGGTGCGGGATGCCAACGGCCTCCGGGGGCACGGGAGCCCGATCTACACGATGCGACCGACCGAGCGATACCACGATTCCGGGGAGCTGGAGTTCGTGGTGATGACCGACCCGGACGCCGCCGGGAACTACTTTACCGGAAACCGCTACCAGGCCCAGCCCCACAACCGCGAGGCTTTGGAGGGGCATCCCGGGGCCACCCGGGTGTACGGGGACGGGGAGGGGTTCTGGATCAGCGCGGCGGCCCCGATCCGGGATGGCACCGGCAGGGTGGTGGCGTTGGTGCAAGCCGACCGGCCGGTGAATTTTTTCTACTCCGAGGCCCGGCGCCTTGCCGTGACGGTGATCAAGGGGGCGGCCTTCAGCGGGCTCATCGCGATGGTGCTTGCCGGCGTCCTGGCGCGCTCTTTCAGCGGCCCCGTGCGCCGGCTGGTCGAGGCGACGCGCCGTCTGGCCGACGGCGACCTCTCGGCCCGGGTTCAGGTCAATCGATCCGACGAGCTTGGGGAGCTCGGGCAGGGATTCAACGAGATGGCCCGGGCTCTGGAAGAGGCTCGTGCCAAGTCGGTGGCGCAGACCGCGGCCCTGGTCGAAGCCCAGCGCGGCACGGAGGCGGCCAACCGGGAGCTCAACCGGGTGAACGGGGATCTGAGTCTCATGAACCAGGAGCTGGAGCAGATGGTGCTCCGGGCGAACCACCTGGCCGACGAGGCCCAGAGGGCAAACAATGCCAAGGGGGAGTTTCTCGCCGTGATGAGCCACGAGCTCAGGACGCCGATGAACGCCATCATCGGGTTCACGGGCCTTCTGGTGGACACCCCCCTGGATGAGGAGCAGCGACAACACCTGGAGGTGGTTTCGGCGAGCGCCCGGGGGCTTCTCGATCTGATCAACGACATCCTGGATTTCTCCAAGATCGAGGCGGGCCGCATGGAGCTTGAGTCGGCCCCGGTGGCCCTCGGGGAGAGCCTCACCGGGGTGATGACCCTTCTCCATCCCCGGGCCGTTGAGAAGGGCCTCGCTCTCCGTGCGACGGTGGCCGAGGGGGTGCCCGGAACGTTCCTGGGGGATGCGGTCCGGCTGCGGCAGGTGTTGGTGAACCTGGTGGGAAACGCCCTCAAGTTCACCTCCGCCGGATCAGTGGAGGTGGGGGTTTCGGCCCAGCCCGCCAGCCGTGGCTCCGGGGTGGGCCAGGGGAGGGAATGGGAGTATGAGTTCTTCGTCCGGGACACCGGGATCGGGATCCCGCACGAGAAACTTCACCTCCTGTTCCAGCCGTTCACCCAGGTCGACTCCGGAACCACGCGGCAATTTGGGGGAACGGGCCTGGGCTTGGTGATCTGCCAGCGCCTGGTGGAGGCGATGCACGGCCGGATTTGGGTCGAGACCGAACCCGGAGTCGGATCGACTTTTCGGTTCACGATCCTGGCCTGCCTGCCTGCGGAGAACACCTCCCTGCAGTTCTGATCCGGGGCCGCCGCCCCCCCCGGCGCGGGGTGGTCCGTTCCGCGGGGCGGGGGGGGTGCCGGGTTGGGGAGGGTTTGCAGATCAGGTGAAGAGGCGTGTGACGGCTTTGGCCTTCACCAGCTCACGCGGCTGCTTCAGGTGGTTGTACACGATGGTGTCCGGGTCGATCCCGAACGCGTGGTAAATCGTGGCGAGCACCTCGCTTGGGTGGACCGGGTCCTCGAGCGGGCTGGAGGCGGTCTTGTCCGATTTCCCATGGACGTATCCACGCCGGATCCCGGCTCCCCCGATCACCGAGGTGTAGCAGTAGGGCCAGTGGTCGCGTCCGTCCGGGCTGTTGCCGTTCCCGGAGGTGCTGACCCCTTTCTCGGGGCTTCGGCCGAACTCCCCGATCGCCACGACCAGGGTCTCGCTCAGCAACCCCCGCTGGTCGAGGTCCTCAAACAGCGCCGAGAGGCCCTGGTCGAGCATGGGGCCGCTCTGGTTCTTCATCCGGTCGTGCAGCCCGACGTGGACATCCCACGAGTGGTTGTCCGAGTTGGCGATCTTGGGCCAGATGACTTCGACCACCCGGGTGCCGGCCTCGACGAGGCGCCGGGCGAGAAGGCAGCTTTGGCCGAAGGTGTTTCGGCCATATCGGTCCCGCATGGCATCGGGCTCCTGTCCGAGGTCGAAGGCGGCCCGGGCCCGGCCCGAGATGATGAGACTCAGGGCGCGGTCGTAGTACTCGTTCAGGTTGTAGCTCTCGATCGCCTTCTCGATCTCGGGCATCGACTCGTTGAGGGTCTCGCGGAGCTTCGCCCGTCGCTGGAGCCGCATCGAGAAGACCTCGGGGGGGAGCTTGAGGTCGTCGGTTCGGATGTTCTCCATCTTCCCCATGTTCATGTCGTCCCCCTCGGGGAAGAGCGTGTAGGGGTCGAACCCCTTGCCGAGGAACCCGCCGGTGCCTCCCTTGCCGACGACGTTGCTCTCCTGGAGGGGCCTGGGGAGCATGACAAACGGGAGCATCGGCTCGGTCGGGGGCCGGAGCCGGATGATGTTGGAGCCGAAGTTGGGGAAATCCTTCGGGTTGGGCGGCTCCAGTTGGCCGGAGGGGCTGACCTTGTCGGTCGTGTAGCCCGTCATGATCTGGTAGATGGCGGCCGTGTGGTTGAACAGGCCGTTCGGGGTGTAGCTCATCGACCGGATCATGGTGAACTTGTCATTCACCTTGGCCAGGCGCGGGAGCACCTCCGTGAAGTGGACGCCGGGGATCTTCGTGGGGATGTTCGAGAAGGGGCTCTTGATCTTGTCGGGGACATTCTCCTTTGGGTCCCAGAGGTCGAGGTGGCTGGGTCCGCCCTGGAGGTAGACCATGATGACGCTCTTGGCCTTGCCCCAGCCGGGCCCCCCCTTGGCGCCGGTCTCATTGGCGCGGGCCCCGAGCTGAAGCATCGAGCCGAGGGAGAGGCCAAGGATTCCCGAGCCCCCCACGCGAAGGAGGTCGCGGCGGGTCATCTTCAGGTTCGTGTCACAGAGGTCCGTGCAGAATTCACCGGGGATGCGCAACATGGTGTCGGTTCGGTTGGGGGTTCGCGGTGCGGGCAAATGTCAGCGGTTGAACAGGAAGGCCGGGGTGTTGATGAGCGCCCAGGCGATGTCCTGGGCGGTGGTGAGGCGTTTGTTGGCCATCTGGCGCCGGCTGGCCTCGACGTCGAGCCGGAGCTGGACTAGGGCGGGGTCGGTTGAGATCGGCTTGGAGGCCGCGGCCAGGGCCGACTTGAGCTCCTTGACCTTCTCGTCCTCGGGGAGGGGGCGGCTCGCGGTGGCGAGGGCCTGGCCCCGTCGGCGGAGCTCGGGATCCTGCGTCCGGTGGTACTCCAGCATCCGGGCGGCCTGCCCCGGGGTGCGGAGCAGGGAGGAGATGCGGCCGATGTCGGCGATGTCGCCGGGAAGCCCCTGGGCCGCGGCCTTGGGGCTCGTGGTGATCCAGATCCGGAAGCGGCCGATCTCGTACGGGGCCTGGAACCGGTGCTGCAGGGTCACCTTGAGGGTGGAGCCCTCCCCGGTGCCGACCGGGTTCTCGAGCCGGAAGGCAGCCCAGTGGGGCTGGCCCGCCCCGCCTCCCCCGACGGCCCACCCCTCGCGGAGCCCCTGATCGGCCTTGCCGTCGAAGGCATGCTTCAGATCGTGGTCCTTCTGGATGTAGTCGGCCGCCCCCTCGACAATCTTCTGCCGCGCGAGCTTGGCCGCGTTCGTCTTCGAGGCGGACTCCACCACGATCTCGCTCAGGAGGAAGTTCCCCTCCTTGTACCCGGGGCCGAAGCCGGGGAGGTTGTCGTCCGGCAGCACCTCGAGCTTGATGCCCGTGATGCCGGCGAGCGGGGTGTCGAACAGGATGGTGTAATCGGAAAGCTCGCCGTTGCTGCCGGAGCTTCGGATCGACCCGTCGGGGAGTTTCTCGAGCCGGGCCGAACCGGTTCCCTTCACCTCCCGGGCATCGACCATCTGCCATCGGGTGGCGAACCGATCCTCCCCGAGGCCGGCCTCCCAGTC
>DMJJ01000295.1:4717-6093 GCA_003452185.1 Verrucomicrobiales bacterium
CCGCGCGATCGCGGCGTCCCGCTCCCGCTCGGCCAGGGCAACCTTTGGCGCCTGCTCCATCAGATGGGAGGTGAGGGCGGCCTCGGCCTTCTGGATCAGGGCGGCCCGCTCCTGCTCCTTGCGGGCCAGGGTCTCGGCCCAGGTGCCCTCGGCCTTGGCAAGCTCGTTGGTCAGGCGGATGTGCTCCTCCTCAAGGTGGCTCATGATCTTGAGCGACGACTCCACCTCCTTGTCGGTGGCGGGGCGGTTCAGGATCCGGAGGAACACTTCCCTGACCAGCGAGGGGTCGTCCTTCTGCTGGCCGACCAGCCGGGCAAGCTCGCTCTTCGGGTCGTTGACCGCGCCGGAGACCGCCGGTCCGCTCAGCAGGGACATCACGGAGCCGAGCCGCAGGTCGTTGCTCCGCTCGCACTCGCAGGCGCTCTCGCGCGGGGGGCGCCCGAGGTTTGCGAGGAAACCGCTCGGGACATCCGATCCGGAGTCCAGGAGCTGCGCCGCCCGGGTCCCGAGCTTCACCCCCGGGATGTTCAGGGTGGAACCGGTGACCTTGTACACGGCGTCCATGAGGACCTCCGCCGGAAGCCGGCGTGCCGTGGCGTGCGAGTAGTTGATCTTGTCGTCCGCATTCCACGAGTGGCTCGCGACGGAGAGCTGGTAGGTGCGGGACTGGCAGATGAGCCGCAGGATGCGCCGGGTGTTGAACCCGCTGTCGACGAACTCCCGGGTCAGGTAGTCGAGGAGGACCGGGTTCGAGGGGGGATTGCCGGCCCGGATGTCGTCGAGCGGATCGATCAGCCCGACCCCCATGAGGTAGCCCCAGAGCCGGTTGACGTAGCTGAGGGCGAAGTAGCGATTATCCCCCGAGGTCATCCACATGGCGAGCTTCTCCCGTCGCGTGGAGGGAGCCGCCTCGGTGCACGGCTTGGCAGGGTAGGGGAAATCGGGCGGGGTGACCTTGCCGGTCTTGTCGTGCTTGACCTCGCCTTCCTTGCGATCCTTGACGATCTCGAAGAGCGGCTTCGAACCCTCGACGGCGCTCCCGCCGATCCGCCGGTCCCCCGCCGCGGGGTCGGCCTGGAGGTCGACCTGGGCGAAGAAGGCCGCCATCTGGTAATACTGGTCCTGGGTCCATCGCTCGAACGGATGATCGTGGCATTTGTTGCAGTTGAAGCGGGTGGCGAGGAACAGGTGGGTGGTGTTCTCCATGGTCTCGGCCGGGGTGCGGAGCACCTTGTAGTAGGAGGCGGCGGGGTTCTCCCGGTTGCTTCCCGAGGCGGTCAGGATGGCCCGGGCGAATTCGTCGTACGGGGCGTTCGACTCCACCTGCTTGTGGATCCAGTCGCGGAACACCTCGGCCCCCTCCTCGCCGAGGAACT
>DMJJ01000085.1 GCA_003452185.1 Verrucomicrobiales bacterium
AAAGCGCTGCGACCATTTCGCCCGCCAGTGCCTGATGGCCCGGCGACTCGTGGAACGAGGGGTGCGCTTCGTCCAGATCTACAGCGGCGGAATGGAGAACGAGCGGAGCTGGGATGGCCACGTTGACATTGAGGGAAACCACCGCCAGTTCGCGGGCGAGACCGACCAGCCGATCAGCGCGCTGCTGACCGACCTCAAGCAGCGCGGGATGCTCGAGTCGACCCTCGTGGTCTGCTGCGGGGAGTTCGGCCGACTCCCGGTCTCCCAGCGCGGGAAGAAGCCGGGGAGGGACCACAACCCGCATGCCTTTACGACCTGGCTCGCCGGGGGCGGAGTGCGGGGAGGGATCCACTTCGGGCAAACGGATGACGTGGGGCACAAGGCCGCCGTGGATCGCGTGAGCGTCAATGACCTGCACGCCACGCTGCTGCACCTGCTCGGGCTCAACCATGAGCGGCTCACCTACCGGTTCAACGGCCGCGACTTCCGCCTCACCGACGTGGCGGGCGAGGTGGTCCGGGGGGTGCTGGCATGAGCGGGGGCTTTGTATTCCTCAATGGGGAGTTTGTCCCCGAGGAGCGCGCAGTTGTCTCGGTGTTCGATCGCGGGTTCCTCTACGGGGACGGGCTCTTCGAGACGCTCCGCATGGCCAACGGCCGTCCATTTCGCTGGGGGCTCCACTGGGAGAGGCTCGAGCGCGGTCTGGGTGTTCTGAAGCTGGGGCTCCCATTCGCCGGCCGGGAGCTGGAGAGCGCAGCCCTGAAGCTCGCCTCGATGAACGGGATTCTCGACGGAGTCCTCCGGCTTGGGGTTTCCAGGGGCCGGGGGGCCCGCGGCTACTCCCCGCGAGGGGCGGGCCCCCCGACCGTGGTCATGGTCCTCAGCCCCGGTGCCACCCCGTCGCCAACAGGCCCGGTCGAGTGGAGATTGGCGACGGTAAGCCACCGACTCCCGGCCGGTGGGGCGGTCGCGGGGTTCAAGAACGCGAACAAGCTCCTGCAGGTCCTGGCACGCATGGAGGCCGAGGAGCTTGGGGCCGATGAGGCCCTCTTGTTGGATTCCGAGGGACGCGTGGCCGAGGGAGCCTCCGGCAACATCTGGTGGATCGAGGGATCGACCCTTTGCACGCCCCCGATCGATTGCGGGATCCTGCCGGGCATCGCCCGGGCCACGGTGCAGGAGATCGGGGCGGCCTCGGGCCTCGCGTGGTCCGACAAGGCCGCGCCGGTATCGGCCCTCAGGGGGGCGGCGGGCGTCTTTCTGAGCATGAGCTCGCTCGGCCTGGTCGAGGTGGTTTCGCTCGACGGGATCCCGTTGGCCAGGTCCCCGCTGACCCGTCGCCTCTGGAACGACTATCAGGCGCTGGTCGCCTCCGAGACCCGCGGCGCGGGCTGACCCCCGGCAGCCGACCCAACCTCCCCCCCATCCCGTCGCGACACTCCGGGAGAGGGGCAGGGGGGCCGCGCCGGCCTTGTGGCGAAGATCACGGAACGGTATATGTCGGCCATGCACCACTTTCTCCGGCTCCATCGTGCAGGCATCGCGGCCGTCGTGCTCGGCCTCCTCCTCGTGGCCCCGACTTCCCGGGGCCAGATGCGGGGCGATCCCCTCAAGACCGACGTCATGGGCGTGTTTGCCCACCCGGACGACGAGACCGGCATGGCGTCGACCCTCGCCCACTACGCGCTCGGCCAGGGCAGGGTGGTGGCGAACATCTACTGCACCCGTGGGGAGGGCGGGGGAAACATGGTCGGGACCCAGGCAGGCCTGGCGCTCGGCATCCTCAGGGAATCGGAGCTCCGGGCGTGTCTTGAGAAGCTTGGCGTGCGGTATTGCTATTTCCTCGATCGGCGCGATTTCGCCTACACCGAAAGCCTCAGCGCCACCCTGCAGCGATGGGACAAGGAGGAGACCCTGCGGGCCCTCGTCAGGATGGTCCGCGCCCTGCGGCCTGAGGTGATCGTGACCATGGATCCCGCTCCAACCGCGGGGCAGCACGGCAACCACCAGGCGGCCGGCCTCCTGGCAACCGAGGCATTCACGGCGGCGGACCCGCGGCGGTTCCCCGACCAACTCGGGCAGGAAGGGCTCAGGACCTGGCAAGTGCGCAAGCTCTACTACGGGGGATGGGATGAAAACCTCCAGACCGTGATCGCGATCACCAACTCGCTCCCCGACGGGCGATTCCCGTGGCAGGTTGCCGGCGAGGCTCTCTCCAACCACCGCTCCCAGGCCTTCGGGAACTTTGCCGCGAGCCCCCGGATGCGACGGGCCCAGCTGTTTAGGCTGGTCAAGAGCGTCGTCCCGCCCGAGCCGGAGCAGGACCTCCTCCGGGGCCTGCCGGTGACGGACGGCAAGGCCCTCCCGATCCAGCTGGCTCCGCCCCGCCCGCCCGGCATCCAGGTCGAGTTCGCCTCCCGTCCGGCGATCGCCAACTACCAGCGCTGGGTTCGCGCACAGGGGCTCGACGGGATTGCCCGTGGGATGCCCTCGGACATCGCCATCACCGCAGGGGAGGCAAGCGACATCAAGTTCTCGATCTCCAACAGCGCCGCCACGGAAGCCTCGGGCGAGGTCAGGCTCACCCCCCCGGATGGGTGGACGCTGCGGCCCGCCGTTGTCGCCTACCGCGTCCCGGCCGGACGGACCACACAGCTCACCACCCGGGCCACCCCGTCGGCCGGAGCCCTGGGAGGATACTCGCTCAAGGCCGCGGCGACAGGCACCGGCCTCACGACCGAGGCCACCCTGCGGATGAACGTGGTTCCCACGCTCCGCGCGGCCAGGGCCTCCGAGGAGCCATCGCTCGACGGAAGCGATCGCGGATGGGAGGGGATCCCGTTTCAGTCGATTTCCCACACCAATGTCTGGGAGGGCAAGGTGCGCGACGAGGCTGACAGCAGCGGACGGTTCCGGGTCGCGGTCCGGGGCAAGTCGCTCTTCCTCGACATCCATGTCACGGACGACGTCGTGGTGACGAACATCGCACCGGACGACATCAAGGGACACTGGCGTTCGGACAGCGTGGAGATCTGCCTCGATCCATCGGGCGGGGCGGAGCACACCCTCGGCTGCTACAAGCTCGGGGTGTTCCCCTCCGACAGCACGGGAGTTGTCAGGGCCGCGCGCGACGCCGACGCCAACCCGGGGCCGTTGCCCGACTCGGCCCCTCACACCCGGGTGACCTCCCATCGCACCCCACGCGGATACCGCATCCAGGCCTCCATCCCCTTCAGCGAAATCGGAATCCCCTATGCCCGACGGATCGGCTTCAACCTCCTGATCTACGACGGCGACAAGGCAGGGGCGGCTCCGGGGGAGAACATCAACAAGTCGCGGCTCGCCTGGGCCCCCAGATCCGGAATCCAGGGGCGTCCGGAGGACTGGGGCCGGCTCGACCTGGATTGAGGTTCCCAGCCCGCTCGTCCCGCCCCGGTGCTCCAGAAGGCGGGCCGCCGATTCCCGACCCTTCACGCCCCGGACAGGGGGTGCCTCCCGCTTGAATGTCCCGCAATGGGACAAAATGCAGGCCGCCCACACGATTCGATCACCCAGGTCTTGTATTAAGCCGTTTAGCTGCTATCGGTTCCAGTCGAATAGACTGCTGGGGCCTTGCGGCGGCCCGGGCTGGCGAGAAGCTGCTCGAGGGTGCCGTGCAGGCGCGATAGGGTGTTGACGGACTTCGTTGTAATACCTTCCCCAAGATCTCGTTCTCCTTCATCGGAGACGGAGCCCATTGATTCCAGAATGAAGACGTTGAGGTTGGTCCTGCGAAGCCTGATGGTTTTCGCCGCGGTGGTGTTTTGCCTCGCCGGGGGCCGGGTTTCGGCCGCGGCCTTGCCGAATGACCCGGTGGCCCACGTGCATTCCGCCATTGGCGTCCCGGGCCAGCAGGATCGCTATCAGTTCACCCTCCCGGAGGCAGGTCTATTCCATCTGGACGCCCTGCTCCCCTCCGCAAACCTGTACTGGACCCTGGTGGGGCCGGCCGGAACGGTGGTTCCCGCCCGGGGGTTCGACGCGACCGACGCGGCGGGCCTCGGCAACTCGGTGCTCGTGCTGGGGAGGGGGGATTACCTGCTGACGGTGGCCGGCAACGGGGACGCTGTCGGGGACTACGACTTCCGGTTCGTGAATTTCACCTCGGCCCAGGTCATCACCCCCGGGGTGGTGGTTGCGGGGACGCTGTCGCCCGGAACCCGGACGGACCTGTTCCAGTTTCCTGCATCGAGTGGCGACGTCATGCGGTTTCGCGTGGTCACCCCGGCCGGCCTGGGCAATGCCCGTGTGGCGATCGTTGACCCGTACGGGACCCAGCTGGTTCGCGACTATTACCACACGATGGAGAACATCCTCCTTCCCCGGGCCGGGACCTACACCCTGCTGCTCGAGGGGCAGATCACCGCAACGGCTCCCTCCGCCTACAGCTTCGCGGTCGAGATGACCGGCAACATCCCCCAGCCACCCCTGACGGGGGCTCCGGCCCTTCTCGGGGCGACGATCTCCGGGGCGATCGCCACCCCGGGGGAGACGGACGACTATCTCTTCACCCTCGGGGCTCCGGCCCTGGTGGTTGCAGACTCGATGACGGACAACTCCCAGCTCACCCTCACCCTGACCGGCGTGGAAGGGGTGCGCGCCTCCGGGTGGAGGCTCTACGGGATGGATGCCGATCGGTCTGCGCTGGATGCGACCCTTCTGCGTGCCGGCGACTACCAGGTACGCATCCAGGGGTCTGGGGCTGCAACGGGACCGTACTCGTTTCGGATCCTCGACCTCGCCACCGCGGTCCCGTTCCAGCCCGGCGTCACCAACTTTTCCACCAACACCCCTGCCTCCTCAACCCGGCTGTTTCAATTTCAGGCCACGGCTGGCCAATCGTTTTACATGAAGGCCCTCTCCACAGCGGGGTTCCAGCAGGTGCCGGTCTGGCGGGTGCTCGACCCCAATGGGCATGAGGTGCGGAGGAACTACTTCAACACCGACATGGATCTCCTCACCCTCTCGGTGACCGGCCCCCACACCCTCCTCATCGAGGGGGAAGTGTACGACGCCGCCCCCTCCGGGACGGTCAGCTTCGTTGCGTTGCCGGTGGTGGATGGGTCGCAACCCCTCCCGCTGGGCCAGATCGTGACCGGGGCGATCACCCCGGGGCAGCGTCAGGTGTACACCTTCACCCTCTCGCAGCCGACGAAGGTCCTGATGGACAGTTTTCTGGACGACAGCCGGCTGAAGTGGAGCCTTTCCGGCCCATCCGGCCTGATCGTGAATCGCCGCGGGTTTGACAGTTCCGACTCCGAGCGCATCGCCAACCCGACGCTCTCCCTACCCCCCGGGGATTACGTCCTCACGGTGGATGGCAACGGGGACCTCGCCCTGGGTTACCGCTTCCGGCTGCTCTCACTCGCCTCCGCCCCCCCTCTGGCCCTCGATACCCAGGTGAATGGCGTGCTTCCACAGACCCGTGGCACCGCCCTGTATCAATTCGAGGTCTCCCAAGCCGGAGTGCTGTACCTCGATCTCCTCTCGTACACCGGGTTCGCCAACCAGCCGACCTGGCGGCTGATTGATCCGTATGGCCGCGACCTCTACCGGAGCGGGATGGACAACAGCGGCAGGCTCCTCCTTTCGACCCCGGGGACCCATACCCTGAGCATCGAGGGGGCGGTGTATGATGGCGCGGCGGGGAGCGGGGCCTATTCCTTCGTCGCCCGCACGGTGAGCGATCCGACGATGCCGCTGGCCGTGGGAACCCTCACCAGCGGGACGCTCGCCGTCGGGCAGATTCAGCATTACGGCTTCACCCTGCCACAGGATACCAGGCTCATCATGGACGTCTACCTCGACCGGACCGATCTCCGGTGGACCTTGACCGGGCCGAACGGGGTGGTGGTGAACCGAATGGCGTTCGGATACACCGACGCAGAACGCAACGGGAACCCGGTGCTCTCCCTGGTCGCAGGCAG
>DMJJ01000423.1 GCA_003452185.1 Verrucomicrobiales bacterium
GGGCGCCCCGCCGCACCCCCGGAAACCTCCCCCCGCCATGAGATTCACGACCACATTGCTCGTCTTCTGTGTCGCCGCCCTTTCCGCCCTCGGGCTGGTGATGATCACCAGCGCCTGCATCAGCATGGACGGGGGGGACCAGTCGCGCTACCTGCACAACCAGGCGACCTGGTTCGGCATCGGGATTGTCGCCTGCCTCTGCCTGGCGATCCCGGACTACCGCCTCCTGGGCCGCTTCGCCTGGGTGATCTACGGCGGCGGGGTGGTGCTCCTGGCCCTGGTGTTCGCTCCCGGGCTTTCGCACAAAACCAACGGGGCCTACCGGTGGATCGTCAAGGGGCACCTCTCCCTGCAGCCCTCGGAGTTTGCCAAGCTGGCGCTCATCGTTGCCCTGGCCCATTACTCGGCGTTGAACCAGGGGCGGATGCGCACCTTTCTCCACGGGGTGATGATCCCGGCGGCGATCGTTGCCGGCATCCTGGGGCTGGTGTTCATCGAGCCCGACTGGGGAACCACGATCCTGCTGACCTCGGTCTCGGGGGTGATGCTCCTCGTGGCCGGGATGCGGCCGGTGTACTTCTGGCCGGTGCTGCTGCTCGGGATCGCGCTCCTGGTCTACGGGATCTGGTTCGACTCGGTGCGGCATGACCGCCTGGTGGCGTGGCTCCATCCGGAGCTCTACAAGGATGGCAAGGGGATGCAGGCCTACCGGGCGATGATCGCCCTGGGGTCCGGGGGTGTTTCCGGGGTCGGACTCGGGGAGGGACGCACCAAGCTTGGCTTCATCCCGGAGCACCACACGGATTTTATCTACTCGGTGATTGGCGAGGAGATGGGCCTCGTCGCCTCGCTGGCGGTGCTCGCCACCTATGTCCTGATCGTGGTGTGCGGGGCGATGATCGCCTGGAACGCCCGCGACTCCTTCGGGGTCCTGCTGGCGACCGGGATCACGTTCCTCATCGGGATGGAGGCCTTCATCAACATCGGCGTGGTGACGGGGGTGCTTCCCAACAAGGGCCTGGCGCTGCCGTTCCTGAGCTACGGCGGATCGAACCTGCTTTCCATGAGCATGGCGGTCGGCCTCCTGTTGAACGTGGCGCGCCATGCCCGGGCCGCCGGAACGCAGGCTTCGATCTTTGGCAGCGAGGTGAACCCGTTCGCCGAGGCCGTGCGCTGAGTGCCGCAGCCCTCCCTCCCTCCTCAGGAACCCTCGGAGTGTTGTCCACCTCACATCCCCCGTTTCGGGTCGCGATCGCCTGTGGCGGCACGGGCGGCCACCTCTTTCCAGGCCTCGCCGTGGCGGGTGCGCTTCGCGAGCGGGGTGCGGAATCGCTCCTCATCGTGAGCGAGAAGGAGGTCGACCAGCTTGCCCTCGGAGGCGAGTCCCGGTTCGAGGTCCTCCGCCTCCCCGCCGTGGGCCTTGGGGGTGAAAACCGGCTCCGGTTCCTACGGCGGCTCTGGAGCTCATATCGCCTCTGCGCGGCGGCGTTTCGGGGCAAGGCTCCGGACGCCGTCATCGGCATGGGGGGGTTCACCAGCGTCGCCCCGGCCCTGGCAGGGCGGCGGTCGGGCGCGGCCCTTTACCTGCATGATTCGAACGCGATCCCCGGTCGCGCCAACCGGTGGCTCTCCCGATGGGTCAAAACCGCGTTTGTCGGGTTTCCGGAGGCCGCCACCCGGCTCCGATGCCGCGACGTCGTGGTGAGCGGCACCCCGGTGCGGGGGCATCTCTCGCGGCCGGCCTCCCCGTCGCCCGCGCGGGTTGAGCTTGGGCTTGATCCCCTCCGCCCGGTGCTCCTGGTGATGGGGGGAAGCCAGGGGGCCCGCGGGGTGAACCAGGCCCTCCTCTCGGCCCTTCCCCGTCTCGCCGCCGAGGCCCCCGAGATCCAGTACCTGCACCTCACCGGGGCATCGGATCTGGCGGGGGTCGAGGCCCGGTATCGGGAGCTCGGGCTTCGGGCGGTGACGAGGCCGTTTCTCCATGAGATGGAGCTGGCCCTTGGGGCGGCCACCGTGGCGGTCAGCCGGGCCGGTGCCTCCTCGATTGCGGAGTTCGCCGCCACCCGGGTGCCTGCGATCCTGATCCCGCTTCCTTCCGCAGCCGATGACCACCAGACGGCCAACGCCCGGGCAGTGGCGGCCGCCGGGGGGGCGGTCTTCCTCCCTCAGTCCGAGGCCCAGGCGGGCGGGCTCGCCGACCAGGTCCTGCCGCTGATCCGGGATTCCCAGCGCCGCCAGCCGATCATCACCGCCCTGGAACGGCTCCATCGCCCCGATTCCGCCCAACAAATCGCCGATCGCATTTGCCGACATGTCCCTCCCGTGCTTTGATTCCCCGGCCGGGCCCGTTGCGGCCGGCCTTTTGCATCCCGTGGCCATTCACGCAGAACTCGCACGACAGCTCGGAGCCCTTCTGGCTCCCGGGACGACGCTCCAGGCTGACCAGCCCCTGGCGAAGCGGACGACCTTGCGGGTGGGGGGGAACGCCGACCTTTATGTTGAGCCGGCCTCCGAGGGGGATCTCTCCACGGTGCTGCGGTTCGCCACGGAGCGCCAGCTTCCGGTCACCCTGCTCGGACGCGGGTCCAACCTGCTGATCCGCGACGGGGGGGTTCGGGGGATTGTGATCTGTCTCGCCCAACCGGTGTTCAGCGGGATCGTGGTCGAGGGGGACCGGCTGCGGTGCGGGGCGGGGGCTCGGTTGAAGGGGGTCGCTGTGGAGGCCCGTCGCGCCGGGATTGCCGGGCTCGAGTTCTTGGAGGGCATTCCCGGGAGCGTTGGCGGGGCTCTGCGGATGAACGCCGGGGCCATGGGGGCCTGGACGTTCCATGTGGTGGAGTCGATGCGGTTCATGCACCGGGACGGCCGTGTGGAGGAGCTCCCGGCCGCGGAGATCCCGGTGGTCTACCGCTGCTGCCCGCTCCTCAAGAGCTGCATCGCCCTGGGGGCCGTCCTGCGAGGACGTCCGGACTCGGCCGACGCGGTGGGGGGGCGGATGGCGGCCTACAGCGCAAAGCGCTGGGAGAGCCAGCCGGCCCAGCCGAGCGCGGGGTGCATTTTCAAGAATCCGCAGCCGATCCCGGCCGGCAAGCTCATCGACGAGCTCGGTCTCAAGGGAACCCGTGTCGGGGACGCCATGGTGAGCGACATCCACGGAAACTTCATCGTCAACCTGGGGGGGGCGAGCGCGGGCGATGTCCTGAAGCTCATCGAGATCGTCCGCGACCGGGCCCGCACCGTCCGGGGGATCGATCTTGAGACCGAGGTTGAGATCCTTGGCGAGGATTGACCCGCACCCTGTCTTCAGACCCGAAATCAGCACCCCAGATCCATGGTCATCCATCGAACCATCACCGTCATGCTCGGGGGGCCCTCCGCCGAGCGTGAGGTCTCTCTCCGAAGCGGGGCCGCGGCCGCCGCCGCGCTCGCCTCCCTGGGCCATACGGTCCTCGAGCTCGACCCGAAGCCCGGGCAGTGGATCCTCCCCCCCGGGACCGATGTCGTTTTTCTCGCCCTGCACGGCACCTACGGGGAGGACGGGGGCATCCAGCAGGAGCTGGAGCTGGTGGGCGTTCCCTACACGGGGTGCGGGGTGGAGGCGAGCCGCATCTCCTTTGACAAGGTTCTGACCAAGCAGAGGTGCGTGGCCCAGGGGGTCCCGACCGCCCGTTTCCTGGTCCTCGACCGGGCCGATCGCCCCTTCCCGCCGGGGTGGGCTCCCCCGGTGGTGATCAAGCCGGTGCGCCAGGGATCGAGCGTCGGGCTCCAGTTCGTCCGGGAGGTCGGTGAGTGGCCCGCGGCGCTGCAGGAATCGCTCCGGCATGACACCGAGGTGTTGGTGGAGGAGATGATCCAGGGGCGCGAGACCACCGTGGCGATCCTGGACGGGCGGGCACTGCCGATCGTTGAGGTGCGGCCGCGGAAGGGGGCCTACGACTACCATAACAAGTACACCCCCGGGGCTACCGAGTACCTCTGCCCGGCCCCGTTTGAGCCCGCGGTGGCGGAGCGGATCCAGGCCGCGGCGATGGGAGCCTTCCAGGCGGTGGGAGGGCGTGACTACGGCCGGGTGGACGTCATGGTGACCGGGGCCGGTGAGCCCGTTGTGCTCGAGGTCAACACCCTGCCCGGGATGACAGAGACGAGTCTCCTGCCCAAGGCGGCGGCGGCGGCAGGGCTGAGTTATCCGCAGCTTTGCCAGCAGATGATTGATCTCGCCCTGCGTCGCAGGTGAGCGGGCTCCTGCTTTTTTCATCTCTTTTCGCCCCAACCCCGACCACGGGATTGACCTCCCGCCCCGGGGCCCCGCATACTTTCACCGGAACGGAATCCCAATGAGTTGGTTCAGCCGCAGACCCAAAAACCGACAGCATTCCCGCAGGCGCGTGCTGGACGTCAAGTTGAGCAACGAGCAGCGGCGGTCCGCCCGTCTCCGCTGGCTGGGCGTCGCCTTTGGCAGCGCCGCGACGGCCTTCCTTCTGATCACCCTTTGCTGGAAGGGGGGCGAATGGCTCCTCCAGAAGCTGCTCTATCAGAATTCGGCGTTCGCCGTCCGGGAGATCGAGGTGGAGACCGACGGGGTGATCGCCCCGGAGCAGCTCCGTCGGTGGGCCGGCGTGAACGAGGATGACAACCTCTTTGCCCTCGACCTCGCCCGGGTGAAGCGGGATCTGGAATATGTCCCCGTGATCCGTCAGGCCGAGGTGGAGCGGGTCCTCCCGCACACTGTCCGGGTGCGGGTCTCCGAGCGGGAGCCCGTGGCCCAGTTCGTGTTCGCGCAGCCCCGGCTGGGGGCCACCTCCGAGCAGGTCACCTACACCCTCGACGCCGAGGGGTTCGTGATGCCGCAGATTCCCCCCTACCAGCGGGCGGTCCCCCCCTCCACCAACGAGTGGCTTCCGCTCCTCACAGGCGCCTCCCCGGGGGATGTCCGGGCCGGCCGCCGGGTGGAGTCGCCCCAGGTCCTCGCCGCCCTGAAGCTCGTCACCGCGTTCGAGCGCTCCCCGATGGCCGGGCTGGTGGACCTCCGCGAGGTGTATGTCGGCAGCCCCGACGTCCTCCTCGTCAGCACGGAGCAGCGCGGCCAGGTGCTTTTCGGCATCCGCAACCCGGAGCAGCAGCTCCAGCGGTGGCGGAGCGTGCATGACTACGGCCAGCGGTTCGGTGCCCAGTTGGCCACGCTCGACCTCTCCGTGGCGAACAACGTCCCCGCCCGCTGGCTTGAGGCCGGCGAGGCGGCGCTCGTCAAACCGAAGCTGGCCCGCACCCCCAGGCCCAAGAAGCGACATGTTTAACAGCCCCTCCGTCATCGTCGGTCTCGAGATCGGGACCTCCAAGATCTGCGCCGTGGTCGGTGAGGTGAATGAGAGCGATGAGCTCAACATCACCGGCATCGGCCAGTGCCGCTCCCGTGGCGTACGCAAGGGGGAGATCGTCGACAGCGGCCGGGCGGAGGAGGATATCCGCGTCGCCATCGCCGAGGCGGAACAGATGGCGGATGTCGAAATCCGAAGCGTTTACCTCGGGGTCACCGGCAGCCATATCGCCTCGCTCGTCAACCGGGGGGTCCATCCCGTGGTCTCCGCCGACCGGGAGATCTCGAACGACGATGTCGAGGATGCGATCAAGAATGCCAAGGCGGTCCGGCTCCCCGCCGACAACGAGATCCTGCACGCCACACGACACCACTTCATGGTCGATGGCCAGGAGGGGATCGTCGACCCGGTCGGCATGCTCGGCTCCCGCGTGGAGATCGACATGCACGTGATCCACGGGAACATCAACCGGCTCCAGAACCCGATCCGGTCGGTCAAGAACCTCCAACTCGAGGTCGACTCGGTGGTGTTCAACGGCCTGGCCGCCGCCCTGAGCGTCCTCACCCCGGAGCAGCGCCGCATGGGGGCGCTCGTCATCGACATTGGCGGGGGTGTCACCAACTACATCGTCTACGGCGGCGGGGCCATCAAGCATGCCGGCGTGCTTGCGGTGGGTGGGGATCACCTCACGAACGACCTGGCCTACGGGCTGAAGGTGCCGCTCAAGAGGGCCGAGCAGCTGAAGGTCGACTACGGGGCAGCCCTGGTCACCGACAGCATCCGGGGCCAGACGGTGACCACGGTGGCTGAGCTGGGGCTTCCGTCCAAGACGATCAACCTGGAGCACCTGCAGCACATCATGTCGCTCCGGGTTGAGGAGATGTTCCAGTTGATCGAGCAGGAGATTGCCGCCGCCGGGCTGCTCAATTACCTGAGCGCCGGGGTGGTGCTGTGCGGCGGGGCCTCACGGGTCCCCCGGATTCAGGAGGCGGCGGAGCGGGTTTTCCAGCTTCCGGTCACCCTGGGACGGGCCAACAGCATCAGCGGGATCAAGTCGGCCCTCGACCAGCCCGAGTTTGCGACCGCGATCGGGCTTGTGCGCTTCGGCTCCTTCCAGGAAAAGCGCAAGCCCCGGGCCACCAGCCTGGGCTCCGTGATCAAGGAGACGTTCTTCAGCTTCCGCCGGTCGATGGTCTGATCTCCCCGGCCCCACACCCCTCC
>DMJJ01000226.1 GCA_003452185.1 Verrucomicrobiales bacterium
TCAACGACATCCTCGACTTCTCGAAGATCGAGGCCGGGAAGCTCCAGCTCGAATCGATTCCCTTCGACCTCCTCCAAATAGCGGAGGAGGTCGGCGCGCTGCTCTCCACCAAGGCGCACGAGAAACAGATCGACCTGGCGCTCCAGTTCGACTCAAGCATCCCTCGCGAATGGGTCGGGGATCCCGTCCGGGTCCGCCAGGTGATGCTCAACCTGGTGGGGAACGCCATCAAGTTCACCACCGCGGGGCATGTCCTCATCGAGGTCGCCCCCTCCCCGACGACGCGATCCACCAGCCGGCCGATGGTCCGCATCGGCATCCAGGACACGGGCATCGGGATCTCCCCGGAGAAGAAGCATCTGCTCTTCCAGAAGTTCCAGCAGATGGACAGCTCCACGACCCGCAAGTTCGGCGGCACCGGGCTGGGGCTCGCCATCTCAAAGCTCCTCGTGGAGCTCATGGGAGGGGAGATCGGGGTCGACAGCCTTCCCGGCAGCGGATCGACCTTCTGGTTCGAGATCCCCACCCCGGGCAGCGTGGCGATCCCGAGCCAGAAATTCTACCCCGCCCCGGAGGTCGCCCAAGGGCGCGTCCTGGTGGTGGACAACGCCGAGATCAACCGCCGGGTGCTCCAGCACCAGCTCACGCAGTGGGGAATGGCCTGCGACACGGCGGAGGGGGCGGCCGCAGCGCTTGAGATCCTCCGGCGGGCCGCCGGCTCCGGGACCCCCTACGACCTGGTGCTCACCGACTACCTGATGCCCGGGGCCGACGGGGTCGACCTCGCGCGGGCCATCCGACAGGAGCCCTCGATCGCCCACACCGGAATCGCCCTCCTGTCGTCGAGCGGCCAGCGGTTCGACCCGAAGCCGGGAGAGGAGGACCTCTTCGCGATCACGGTGCTCAAGCCGATGGTGCGGATCACCCAGCTGGTGGAGGCGGTTGCCAAGGCTCACGCCCAGGCCGCGACCTTGCGACAGACCAGGCGCGGGGTAAATCCGCCCATCCCAGCTCCCCGGGAGCCGATCACCCCGGAGGCCCCCCGCGGAACCGTATCGCCCGCCTCAATCTCCCCTCCCTCGCAGCCCGCGCCCAGGGCCGACACCCCCGCGCCCGGAGGCAACGGTCTGCAAATCCTCCTGGTCGAGGACAACCCGGTGAACCAGAAGCTCGCCCGTCGGCTCCTTGAGAACCAGGGCCACCGGGTGACCACCGCCGAGAACGGGCTCCTCGGGGTCGACCGCGCCCTGAATCAGGCCTTTGACCTGATCCTGATGGACTGCCAGATGCCGGAGATGGACGGCTTCCAGGCGACGGCCGAAATCCGCCGCCTCGAGCAGCAGGGAGCGATCCCCGGGCGCAGCGGACGCCCCGTGCCGATCATCGCCCTGACGGCCAACGCCATCCAAGGGGACCGGGACCGGTGCCTGGCGGCCGGGATGAACGACTACGTGACGAAGCCGGTGAGTGCGGAGGCCTTGCGGCAGGCCATTGCGCGACAGGGCAGCGGGCGACTGGAGACCCGCTCATGGTAGCGGCCCCAAGAGGATCCGGCCTCCCCGCCCGTCGGCTGGCCGCGGGGTTTCCGATCCTTGTCCTGCTGGCGGGCCTTCTCCCGGGGATCGTTCTCGACGCGGCCCCCGCCGACCCGCGCCCCGCCGGGGTGCACCCCGAGCTGCAGGCGGGTCAGGCGACCCCTCTCGCGATTTCCCTGACCCCCGGAGCCTGGTTGGCCGCAGCGGTGACGTTCTGCATCGGCGCGCTCACCGCCCGGGCCCTCCCGCGCCGGGGACGTCGGAGGGTTGAACCGTCGGCCGACGCCCCCAAGGCCGAGGCCCCCCAGGCCGAGACCCCGGGGCGCCGGACAGAGGCCGGCGTCGAGGACCGTGTGCGCACCCTGCAGCAGGAGATCGAGGAGCGAAAGCGGGCCGAGGTTGAGGCCGGGCGGGCACGCAAGGCCGCCGAGGCGGCGAGCAAGGCAAAAAGCGAGTTCCTCGCCACCATGAGCCACGAGGTCCGCACCCCGATGAACGCAGTGCTGGGGTTCGCAACGCTCCTCATGTCCACCCGGCTCGATGAGGAGCAGATGGATTACGTCCGCACGATCCGCAGCTCGGGGGAAAGCCTCCTCGCCCTGCTGAACGACATCCTGGACTTCTCGATGATCGAGTCGGGCCACCTGGAGCTGGAGAGCCTTCCGATCGACCTTGTGCAGCTTACGGAAGAGGTGGTCTCCGTCCTCACCTCGAAGGCCGAACAGAAGCAGCTCGAGATGGCGGTCTGGTGCAGTCCCCGCCTTCCGCGGCTCTGGAAGGGGGATGCCATGCGGGTGCGACAGGTGTTGCTGCACCTGCTGGGCAATGCGGTCAAGTTCACCGAGAAGGGGCATATCCTTGTGGAGGTCGGCCCCTGGGCCGGCTCAAGCGAGTCACACGGCCCGGAGATTCACTTCCGGATCACCGACACGGGGATTGGAGTCGCCCACGACCAGCAGCATCTCCTGTTTCGAAAGTTCCAGCAGGTGGACTCCTCCCCGACGCGCAAGTTCGGCGGGGCGGGAATCGGCCTCGCCATCAGCCGCATGGTGGTGGAGCTCATGGGGGGTCGAATCGGCGTGGAAAGCGAGCCGGGGAAAGGCTCCACCTTCTGGTTCACCCTCCCCTCGGGGATTCCCGATGCAGCCCCGCCCCCGGTGGAGCCCACGGGCCCACAAGGGGAGCTGGCAACCCTCCGGGTCCTGGTGGTCCATCGGAGTGAGCTCACCCGCCGGATCCTGCGACAGCAACTCGCCGACTGGGGTCTCGGGAACGGCTCGGTCTCCACGGCCACGGATGCCCTGGCGACCCTTCGGACATCGGCTGCCTTCGGGGAGCCATTCGATGTGGTGCTTCTGGACGATTCCCTTCCGGACCGGGATCCCGTGACCTTGGTGCGGGAGCTCCGCCGGGACGTCACCCTTCGAAATTGCGGGGTGATTCTCCTTTCAGGGTGCGCCCGGCACACCGACACCACCCAGCTGATCTCCCGCGGTTTTGCGGCGACCCTCAACACCCCCCTGGCCCGGCAACAACCCCTCCTTGAGGCCCTTCGCCGGGCTTTGGAACACAAGAAGGCGCTCCTCTCAGATCCCCCGTCCGGCGAGGAATCCGCGGCGCGGGAATCGGCGCGCCCTCCGGCCGAGCCCTCGTTCGGGCTTCCGCAAACGCTGCCAGACCCCTCCCTCCCGGGGCGCCGATCCAAGCTCCCCCAGACCGCTGGGGTGCGGGTGCTCCTGGCCGAGGATGACCGCGGCAACCTCAAGCTGGCCCGTCGGATGTTGGAAGGGCTGGGATGCCTCGTCACCGAGGCCCGGGAGGGCCGGGAAGTGGTCCAACACCTGAAAACGGCCCCGTTTGACCTCATCTTCATGGACTGCGAGATGCCTGAGGTGGATGGGTTTGAGGCGACAGCAGAGATTCGTCGACTGGAGTCCGAGGGGGGCCTGCCGCTCCAACCGTCGGCTCACCTTCCCATCGTGGCACTGACCGCCAATGCGGGGCACGGCGACCGGGCCCGCTGCCTGAACGCCGGCATGGATGACTACGTCAGCAAGCCTGTGGCGGGGGAGGATCTCTCCAAGGCCGTCCGAAAATGGGCCACCCGCGCCGAGTCGCGACCCTCGTTTTAGCCTCC